>DCIE01000019.1:113427-114759 GCA_002315765.1 Ruminococcaceae bacterium UBA1734 | reverse complement strand
CTAAAAACTCATCAACTTTTCTTTTCAAATACATTAAATTCACTCCGTTCATTCTTTGGTTATTGTTATTATACACTTTTTACAGCCAATAATCAAGATTTTTCACACTTTTATGAGGGAATATTTTTGCATTATCACAAAAATTGTACTTGTCAAGAAAAGAAGACACGAAAAATGTACTCTCAAATTTTTCCGAGTATATTCCTTTCACTATCCTTTGTAAACTCACTTAGTGAATATGACCTAATTCGTGCGTTTACGATATTCGGTATTAAAAAACCATAAGAAGTGAGCTTTGCACATCTATTGATGATTGTTTTATTTGTAACACCAAGTATTTTGCTTACATCAATAGGGGTGAATTCATACAAACGATTTTTAATAAGAAATTTAAGAAAGTCTTTTTCTTTTGTGTTCAGGTATGATAAGCCTGCACACAACTCATCGTCGCATGAATTTTTTGATATTTCACAAACTTTATTTGAATATAGTTCAAACATACGAAGATAATAGTTTATCCATATTTCGGGGTGAGGCGGGTTTTCTCTGCCCGAATAATAAAGTGCCGGCAAGCCCATTTGAAGTGAATTGTAGTATTCGTCAATATCGTATGCAAAATATTCTTCCAAAGAGCCGATGCCGCCGAAACCGTAGCCCAGCAAATCAAGAATATATCCTGACACAAGTCTTGCCGTTCGTCCGTTTCCATCCTCAAAAGGATGAATGGTAACCAATTGATAATGAACAACAGCCGAAATAATAAGAGGATGGTCATCGGTTGTGTTAACATATTCTACAAGCTCGTCAAGGAGCGCAGGAACCTCCGAAAAAAGCGGTGGGATATATTCGGGATTTCCGGTTTCAGAATCATAAACCGCAAACAAAACACCCGGTGGCATTTCACCTCTAAGACCGATTTTCTCCTTCGGCGCACCTTTTTCCACTAATGCCTGAACCTCAAGAATAAGTTCTTTTGAAAACGGCTCTTTTTCCTTGACCTTTTTTTCAAGCAATCCAAGTGCTAAAAAATAGTTTCGTATTTCCTGCTCGGGTTTTAGAAAATGTTTGTGCTCATCTCTTTCTATTACCTCGTCCGCCTGACTTTCGGTTAAGGGATTTCCTTCAATTCTATTAGAAGCATACGAACTTTTCTTTTTTGAATTCTTACGCAGTTTGTTTTTTGTGATAGTAGGAAGGTTAGTGTTTCTAACAACAAAACGGTTTTCTTCAATCTTTGTTATTCTTTTAAGAATTTCGTTGGACAGTGTAACCTTAATCATAAAATCATTCCTTTGATTTTGACATCATTATTATACCATAAAACCAAAGGCA
>DCIE01000019.1:0-113345 GCA_002315765.1 Ruminococcaceae bacterium UBA1734 | reverse complement strand
AAAACGAAAGTTTTCAAATGCCCGTGGCATTTCGGCGGCGTTCCACCGTCGCCTGTTTGAGGTTATTATACCACAAATACAAAAATATTTCCACTATTTTTTCATTATTTTTACACTATTTTTTTAGCAGATAGTAGGAAATGCTATCAAAACTCAAAACTATATACTAAAAAATCTCCCAAAAAAATTGAGAGATTTTTTAATTATATTCAGTTTTAAGCGAAGATTAACCGAAATAACGATTAAGCAATCCTTCGAATGCCTTTCCGTGTCTTGCTTCGTCCTTTGCCATTTCGTGAACGGTGTCGTGGATAGCGTCAAGACCTAATTCCTTAGCGAGCTTTGCAAGTTCGTTCTTGCCGTAAGTTGCGCCGTTTTCAGCCTCAACACGAACCTTTAAGTTTTGCTTTGTGCTGTCTGATACTACTTCGCCTAACATTTCGGCAAACTTTGCAGCGTGTTCAGCCTCTTCCAAAGCGGCCTTTTCCCAGTAAAGACCGATTTCGGGATAGCCCTCTCTATGTGCTACTCTTGACATAGCGAGGTACATACCAACCTCACAGCATTCGCCGTTAAAGTTCTCACGAAGACCGTCAATAATTCTTTGGTCAACGCCCTTTGCGATACCTACAACATGCTCGGTAGCCCAGTTCATTTCGCCTGCTTGCTCTTGGAATTTAGAAGCAGGAGCGTGGCAAATCGGGCATTCAGCGGGAGCCTCATCGCCCTCGTAAACATAACCGCATACTAAACATACATACTTTTTCATTTTATTTTCCTCCGATTAAAAAAATTAAATTATATTACTTCCGAGAACATTTTTCGCAAACCCCGTGGATAACATAAACGGAGCTTTCGGGCGAAAAACCTTTTTCGGTTGCAAACTCTTGACCGTAATCCTTTTTAAGATGAAGGTCGGTGATACTGCCGCAAACCCGACAATGCAAGTGAATATGCGGAGTAATATCCGCGTCAAAGCGGTCGGTACCATCGCAAACGGAAATATTCCGTATAGTACCGTCATTTTGCATTTCGGCTAAATTTCTATAAACAGTACCGAGGCTTATATTCGGTATTATCTTTTTAACCTCATTATAAACGGCAACAGCGCCGGGGTGCGACTTAGTGGCTTTAAGCACCAGCTCAATGGCCTCGCGTTGTTTAGAATAGTTCCTCATAATTTCACCAAAAATGATAATGATTACTATTTTATTATACATAAATCGGCATTTTTGTCAAGTAAATTTTACTTGATTTTCGGGAAAAATATATTATAATAAGATTGTTAAAAACTTAAACAAGTTTAAGGTGATTTTGGTGATAAGAGGAAAAATTTCAAACTCGGTTATAAGAAGACTGCCGAGATACTACCGCTTTTTAGGCGAGTTAAGTTCAAAAGGGGTTGCGAGGATTTCCTCGGGCGAATTGAGTGCCCGAATGGGCTTTACCGCAAGTCAGGTAAGGCAGGATTTTAACTGCTTCGGCGAATTCGGTCAGCAGGGCTACGGATATAATGTTGAATTGCTCAAAAATGAAATCGGCGGAATTTTAGGGCTTTATACCCCTCACACCGCCGTTATGATAGGTGTCGGAAATTTAGGCCGTGCGGTAGCT
This sequence comes from Ruminococcaceae bacterium UBA1734, assembly GCA_002315765.1. Lineage (GTDB taxonomy): Bacteria > Bacillota > Clostridia > Oscillospirales > Acutalibacteraceae > UBA737. The sequence continues at coordinate 111,731 of DCIE01000019.1, read as the reverse complement.
CAGCACATTAACTTTAACAACTTCGGCTTTCAGCTTACGGGAATTTTTGACCAAAAGGAATCGCTTGTCGGTCAAATGGTTAAGAATATGCCGATAAGAAGCACGGCAACCCTTGATGAGTTTTGCCGTGAAAATCATCCGCAGGTGGCTATTCTTTGTATTCCGAAGGAGTCGGCAGAGCTTGTTACAAAGCAACTTATAAAGCTCGGCGTTACGGGATTTCTTAATTTCAGCCACTATGACATAGCGCTTGATTATCCTAATGTTTTGGTTGAGAATGTTCATTTCAGCGACAGCTTAATGACATTATCCTACAAATTAAGCAACAAATAATTTTTTAACTCATTTGATAAAAAGGACTGTATTGCAAACACAAATAAAACACCGACTGAAAAGGAAATTTTTCCTGCTTTCAGCCGGTATTTTTATTGTAAATATAAGAATGTTTTCAGAACACCGTACATTTAGGAGAATTTTTATTATTCGTTTTTGCCGAATTCTTAATTCTGCATTCTTAATTCTAAATTCTTAATTTCCGCAACGCCTTTTCTCGCCTACAAAAATCAAAACTCCGTGCGGTCAATATTTTTTAATTTACCGTTATTCATACCAAGCTTCTTTGAAAGGTTGAACATTTCCAAGAGAAGCATAAAGATATTACCCGGGGTTATTATAAAGTCAAACAGCATATCCACCGCAAGTACCAATGCCAGTGATGTAGAGGGGATGCCGAGCTGTAAAAACAAAATCGAATAAACTGCCGTTGCACCACCGGGAATGGGAGGTACGGCAACGGAGGTTACGGCGGTAATTATAACTGCGGTGGCTATCCAGCCCAATGAGGCGGTAATATTATTTGCCGATGCAAAATAAAAGCATATCAAGAGATAGTAAATTGCCGAAATCGGCTTAAAAACCACCATTCCGAATGGTACGCCGAAGGACGACAAGGCTTTTTTAATTCCTAATTTTGTATCACAAATATTTATATTCGACTCAAACGAAGCCGACGAGGATGCGGTTGTCAATGCTATCAAATAGCTCGGCAAAATACAGCCTATCATTTTTATGGGTTTTTGCTTGTGCTTTATGCAAATGTAAAGCAAAAAGAGTATTTGTCCCGTTATTGCCGACAAAAGAAAAACCAACGCCAATTTCCAAACCTTTGAAAAGGCGGGGAGCGAATCCGACCAAATCAAATTCACAAGCACGATAAAAATGAAGAACGGCACCATTTTGGAAATAAACTCCATAAGGAATGAAATTATGTAGTTTATCTGCTCGACCGCCCTTGCTACCGATGAGGTTCTTTGCCCTAAAAATATCATTGATGTGCCGATTATCAAGGCTAAAAATATTATTTGCAGGGTGTTGCCATCCTCAAAGGGCGAGAAAATGTTCGCCGGAATAATAGACAAAAGCATTTCAAATATTTTTGAAAACTGATTTTCGCTTTGAACGGCATCAGACAGAGCAGGGCCTAAAAGCGGGTAAAAGACAAGTCCGAAAAGCGAGAATAAAAATACCACCTTGAAAAACGCAAGCATCATCTTTTTGCCGATTCTTCCTAAGGTATATACATCTCCGATACCGTAAACGCCCCAAGCAACCGACAAAAAAATCATAGGTCCGGCAATAGAGGAAAGGACTCTGAAAAACGCACTTTCGATAGGAGAAACAAAACCGGTAGAGATTGTCGAAAGCAAGGATTGAGGGATACATAGCTTTCCGAGAACGCCTGCAAAACACGCCAAGAGTATTACCGAAAGCAAAATTACAATTTGACTTGCCTGTTTCCTTTTCGGTCTGAAAGTCAAGATGTTTTTTCCGTTGGCATAAGAATACTCGGGAATCAAGCCTATTCTAAGTAAAAAACCGTTTTTTTCGTGCTCGTAGCCCTCGCTTGAATCGGAAACCTCATAAGGGTTTACCTGCTTTCCGCCGACGGTCAGCTTAAAAAAGGGTTTATGTAGCTTTGTTCCCGTTTCTAATGCAACCTCTTGATTATCACCGCATTGATTCATCCATGTTTCCAAGCTTTCCTCTGCGGAAAGTCTATGGCGCAGGGCGACACGGCTTTCTATTTTTTCGTTATCGCAAAAAGCTTTAATCGAGGTTGAAATTTTATCTATGCTTTCGGGGGACAATTTATATTTTTCAACAGCCGTCTTTGTTTTAAGTCCCATTCTTATCCTCCTTAACAAATTATCTTATTCTATGTTGTTGCGTTTTGTCGAATTCTGCATTCTTAATTCTAAATTCTGAATTTCCGCAACGCCTTTTCTCGCCTAAAAAAATCAAAACACAAGGCGGAATTTACCGTGCTTTAACAGGTTGATTTTCCGATTTTTATTTTTCTTTTATTGCAAACGAAAAATCAATATATCCGTTATAGGATTCGAGATAAAAGCTTTTTATCTTATCGGTATAACAAATATTCGTATTTTCAAAGGCTATCGGCACAAGATTTGAGCCGTTAAGCAACTGCTCTTGAATAACCGCCTCATTTGAATAAGCGGAAATTCCGTACTGTTCAAGATATTCCGCCGTATCGCCCGACCTTGCACTAACGGGGAAAACGGCGAACTGCAAAGAATGAGAAGAAAGCTCGTTTACAAGCTCGTCGGGGTGCTTTGCTTCGGTAACGTTCACAAAAGCGCATAGGTTTTTTTGCCAATGCCCTAAAATCGCACGGATAGCGGGTAAAACGGTTTGATTTCCGCCGTAATAAAGGGTAGCATTCGGAAACTGCTTATCGGTCATTTTCGACACGGCGTTCGAGAAGACGGATTTTGCCCACTCAATATCGTAAGCTCTGATACCTTTGCCGATTACATCGCTTTGCGCATTAAGTATATCGGGATAAAGTGAGTGCGCAACAGTAAAGCCCTCGCCTAATTTATCCTTATAAATATCGGCGGAAAAGGCGGACAAAAGCGCCTGTCTTACATTAGGGGCAAATTCGTTGCCTATTGTCATAACCCAACAAATATTTTGAACGGATTTAAGGCTTACGCCCGTTTCCAAAACCTCGCCAAGCTCATCGTTTCCCACAAAAGCAATATCAAACGAATTTTTCTCAAAGCGGGTTGCCGTGGACTCCTCGTCATCAACCGAGGATATAAAAACCGCGCCGTTTTTAGCCGTAAAATTGCCCGAGTATTTCTCATTTTTGCGAAGCCGTATGCCGAAATCACCTTGATTCCATTTTGAAAGCATATATGAGCCGTTCGACAAAACGCAGTCGGCTTCAAGCCCGTATTTTCCCTCGCTTTTCTCGAAAAATGCCTCGTTGCAGGGCATACAAACGGAGGTGGTAAGGGTTTCTTCAAAATCGGCATCCTCGCTTGTTAAGGTGATTACAAGCGTCTTATCGTTGGTAGCGGTAACACCGAGAGTTGATACATCAGCGCCGTTTTCGTAAATTTCCTTTGCATTTTTTATGGCGAAAAGCCGCTTTGCAAAGGGAGAATCAACCGTTTTGTTTACGGCTCTTCTGAAACCGAACACGAAATCGTAGGCGGTAAGAGGAGTATTGTCCGACCAAACGGCATCATTTCTTATATTAAAGGTGTAGGTGTTGCCGTCCTTTCGGTAGGTATCACAAGCACCCAAAACCACATCGCCGTTTTCGTCTTTTCTGAAAAGTCCCTCATAAATATTCCTAACTATCAAAAGCTCCTCGTCGGTTTCGGCGGTTTGCGCATCAAGAGAGGTAGGAGTATTTTTAATGTTGAGATAGATTATTTCGTCATTTCCCTCACTGCCACAGGAGGAAAAGGTAATGACAAAGAGGGTAATTGCGACAAAAACCGACAAAAACCTTTTTATGTTCATATCCTTTCCCCCTTTTTTTAGCAGTAAAATTATTTCATAAATTCGTACATAGCACGGTAGCACATATATACATCAAGCTTTGCGGTAGTTTCAAACGGCGCGTGCATTGATAAAACGGGAACGCCGACATCAATAACATCAATACCCATATTAGCGATATAAACGGCAACAGTACCGCCGCCACCTATGTCAACCTTGCCAAGCTCACCCGTTTGCCAAATAATACCGTTTTTGTCAAGCAATTCACGGATTTCGGCAACATATTCAGCCGAAGCATCCGAGGTGCCCGATTTTCCCCGAGCGCCCGTGTACTTCGTGATTACAACGCCGTAGTTAAGCAAGCTTGCGTTTCTTCTTTCGTGAACATCTTGGAAAGTAGGGTCCATACCCGCATTAACATCAGCCGAAAGACAACGGGAATTTCTTATTGCAACCGATAAATCTCCGCCTATGTTTTTGGTAATGTCCCCTAAAATGTGCAAAAGAAAGTCGGATTCAAGTCCCGTATTACCGCAGGAGCCGATTTCCTCCTTATCGGCAAGAATAGCAACAGCGGTTTTTTTCGGCATATTAACATCAAGCACGGCGGTAAGTGCGGGATAAGCGCAAACACGGTCGTCCTGTCCGTAGCTACCTATAAGTGAACGGTCAAAACCTATGTCGCAGGACTTAAACGCAGGTACCATTTCAAGCTCTGCCGATAAAAAGTCCTCCTCGGTAACGCCGTATTTCTCGTTCAAAATACTTAAAATATTAAGCTTTACAAGCTCACTGCCCTCGTCATCCTTAAAAGGACGGCTTCCGATTAGTACATTTAATTCTTCGCCCTTAATTCCGTCGCTTAAAGTACGCTTTACCTGCTCGCTTGCAAGGTGTGGTAAAAGGTCGTTAATCACAAATTTCGGGTCGCTTTCGTCCTCGCCTATCGAAACATCAATTACCGTTCCGTCTTTTTTAGCGAAAACTCCGTGTAAAGAGAGCGGAATAGCAGTCCACTGATACTTCTTTATTCCGCCGTAATAGTGAGTTTTGAACAAACCAAGCTCTAAGTCCTCGTAAAGCGGATTTGGTTTTAAGTCTAAACGGGGAGAGTCGATATGAGCGGCGGTAATATTAAAGCCGTTTTCGACGTTTTCACTGCCGATAACCGCAAAAGCTACGGTTTTTCCCCGATTGTTAAAGTAAACCTTATCACCCGCACTGTACTTTTTAGCTCGGTCAAACGGCACAAAGCCTTTCTTTTCGGCTAACATAACAGCACTTTTTACTGCCTCTCTTTCGGTTTTTGCGTTGTTAAGAAACGCCTTATAACCGGCACAATATTTTTCGCACTTGTCGATTACCTTTTCGTCAACACGAAAATTACCGTTTTTCTTGTTTAGAAACAATTTTTCTTTTAACTGTTTTGAAGCTTCGCTCATAATTTTACCTCCGTATATTCAGAAAAAATAGTTTGAATTTCTTTTTTGAAAGTTTTAGTGTTGCCGTTGTTATACACGACAAAATCCGCTTTTTCAATATAATATTCGTCGCTCTTTCCCGCATTCATACGAATAATCGCATCTTCTCTTGAAAGGTTATCTCTTGCGATTATCCTTTTCATCCGCTTTTCGCTGTCAGCCAAAACCGCAACGGTAGTATCGCAAATATCTTGCAGTCCGCTTTCAAACAGCGTAGGTGCATCAAGTAAAACAACCGGTGCATTTATATCCGCCTTTACAAGCTTTGCGATATAAGGCAAAAGGGTTTTGTTGAGAAGCTCGGTGTTCTCTTTCGAAGAAAAGGCACGGCGGGCAAGCTCTTTTCGGTTAAGCGTTCCGTCGGATTTTAATATACATCTTCCGAAAGCGTTACAAAGCGCCTCTAACCCGTCGGAGCCACGCTTTACCGCTTTTCTTGCAACCTTGTCGCAGTCAACTATCTTAATTTTAAGGTTTTTCGCAATCAGTGCCGCACTGCTTTTTCCCGAGCCGGTAGGGCCCGTAAGTCCTATAATAATACTCATAGCTTTATTACCCTAAATGCCGAAGCACGAATAAGCCGGTTGTAAACGGCAAGACCGACACCGCTTTTAGAGGGTGCGTGAATATAAACCGCATCAACACCTAACTTGTCAATATCCCTAAGTGCCGAAAAAACATTTTTAGCAAGTGTTTGCTCGTTAAGTCTTGTGCCGTAAACCATTTTGTTTACGGTAATATATTGCTCATCCTCGCTGAAACAAAGTGCCAAGCAGTTTAGTTTAGTATTGACAAATTGACAGTAAGAATTCGTATCGCCCTCAACTAAATAAGACTCGGTTTTCGGGGCGTAATGCTTGTATTTCATACCGGGGGAGGCAACCTTTTCGTCGCTTTTCGGCTCACTTAAAATAGCGTCATCAACAACTATATCGGGCAAAACCTCTTTAAGCTCTTCTAATGTAACGGCACCCGGGCGAAGTAATCTCGGGTGTTCGCCTAATAGCGATACAACGGTGGATTCAACACCTACGGTACAGTCGTTTCCCAAGACACAAGCATCAATTTTTCCGTCTAAATCGTTTAACACATGGGTGTAAGAGGTAGGACTCGGTGCGCCCGAAATATTAGCCGAAGGCGCGGCTAACGGCAAATTTCCGACCGAAATTATATCACGGATAGATTTTTCACTCGGCATACGAACGGCAACCGAGTCAAGTCCTCCGCTTACGCTCGTTGCTATAAGGCTTGTCTTTTTAAGCACCATAGTAAAGGGTCCCGGCCAGAATCTTTCGGCGCAAAGGTAAGCGCTTTTCGGAATATCGGAAGCCACCTTTTCAAGCATTTCTATTGAGTCGATATGAACTATAAGCGGATTGTCCTGCGGTCTGCCCTTTGCCGAAAATACATTTTTTATGGCATTGTCATCAAGTGCAGAAGCGGCAAGTCCGTAAACCGTTTCGGTAGGCACACCGACTATACCGCCCGACCTTAAAATATCGGCGGCTTTTTCAATATTTTGTTTATAGTCGCCCGATAAAATATCAAGTCGAATGGTTTTCATAAAATTACTTCCTATTAAGTCCTATTAAGTCTGATTGTTTGCCTGTTCTTTAAGCGCTTCCGCACGGTAAAATGTAATAAGCGCATCAATTATCTCATCAATGTCCCCGTTCATTACCGATTCAAGACGGTACAAAGTAAGACCGATACGGTGGTCGGTAAGTCGTCCTTGCGGAAAATTGTAGGTTCGGATGCGTTCGCTTCTGTCGCCCGTACCGACTTGGGAACGGCGGTCGGAGGCGATTAAATCGTCGTGCTCCTTTTTAGCAACATCAAAAAGTCTTGCCTTCAAAACACGAAGAGCCTTATCCTTGTTCTTAAACTGGCTTCGCTCATCTTGGCACTCAACCACCATTCCCGACGGAATATGGGTAACACGGATAGCGGAGGAGGTTTTGTTAATGTGCTGACCGCCCGCACCTGACGAGCGGAATGTATCAATTTTAAGGTCGGCAGGGTTAATGTCAACCTCAACATCATCCGCCTCGGGCAAAACCGCAACCGTAACGGTAGAGGTGTGAACTCTGCCTTGGGTTTCGGTGTCGGGAACACGCTGAACACGGTGGACACCGCTTTCGTACTTAAAGCGAGAGTAGGCGCCGTTTCCCTCTATCATAAAACTGATTTCCTTATAACCGCCAAGCTCGGTTTCGTTAGCATTCGTAATATCAATCGAAAAGTTATGCGCTTGTGCATACATCGAGTACATTCTAAACAGCGAACCCGCAAAAAGAGCCGATTCTTCGCCTCCTGCACCTGCTCTGATTTCGACAATAACATTCTTCGAATCGTTAGGGTCCTTCGGCAAAAGCAAAATTTTAAGCTCGTCATTGGTCTTTTCTATTCTTTCCTTGGCGTCGGCTAATTCTTCCTCGGCAAGCTCCTTAAATTCTTTGTCAAGGTTAGCACCGCCTAATATTTCAAGCGCCTCTTTTTCGTCCTCACACGCCTTTTTATATTCACGGTATTTTTCAACAATAGGGGACAACTCGCTATGCTCTTTCATAAGCTTTGTAAATGTAGCGGTATCGCTTACCGTTTCAGGACGGGTAAGTTCAATTCCTATTTGTTCATACCGGCTTTCCACAGCCGAAAGTTTGTCTATCATACTTCTTCTCCGTTACGAATGATTTTTTTAATGCCTTTTTCGATTTTTGTGCGAGGCAACATAATCTCTCTTGCACATTTGTCGCAGGAAATACGAAAATCCATACCTATTCTTTTGACGGTAAAAATATTATTGCCGCAAGGGTGCATTTTTTTCATAACAAGCCTGTCGCCGAGTCTGATATCCATTAGCATTTCCCACCAATCATTTTGACATATTACTCTAAAATACAGTATATTACAAATTTAAAATAAAAGCAATATTTTCTTGCAGTTATTATGATAAGGTGATATTATATATTAGATATAATTAAATTGGGGGAAAGTTTGTGTCTGAAATTAAAGTTTTACACTGTGCCGATTTGCATATCGGCGCAAAGGAATCGGCTCTTAAAGAAAGAGCCACCCAACGAAGGGCGGAAATGTTGCTTACCTTCGAAAGAATTGTTGAAGTCGCAGTGGAAAACCAGGTTGAAATTTTGCTTATTTCGGGAGACTTTCTGCATAATAACAGCATAGAAAGTTCGGTTGTAGAGAGAATTTTCGGAATAATCGCCTCGGCACCCCATATAAAGTTTTATTTTTCCGCAGGAAATCACGACCCGCTTAACTTTGAATCCCCGTTTACCAAAAACAAATTGCCCGAAAATCTTTTTGTGTTTCCTACCGAGGATTCGGTTTTTGAAGCAAAAGAGGGAGTTAAGATATACGGAAAATCCTTTGGAGAAATTTTGAATACCGGCAGTGAAGAGTTTTCTCTCAAAGCGGATGAAAACGATATAAATATTATGTGTATTCACGGCGAATACGGTATGAACAATCAGCGCAACCCCATAACCGATACATTTATCGAAAAAAGCAATATGGACTATATGGCGTTAGGTCATATTCATAAGAGAAGCGATATTCAAAAAATCGGCAATACATATTTTTCATATTGCGGTTGTCCCGAGGGACAGGGATTTGACGAATTGGGAGAAAAGGGAGTATATATTTTAACCGTTTCAAAGGAAGATGTAAAAGCACAGTTTGTTCCCACAAATAAAAGAATGCATATAGCAATGGATATAGATATATCCGAGGCGAATGACACGACCGACATATATACAAAAATCCTGGGCACAATATCGGAAAGCATAGGCGGTTGCTACGGCGATAATCTCTATAAAATAACCCTTTCCGGTCAGGTTTCCGACAGTGTTAAGATTGACACAGCCGATATTTCCGCAAGACTTATGCAGGTGGTTTATTTTGCCAAGGTTGTGGATAATACGGTTCTTAAAATCAATCTTGACGAACTTAAAAACGAAATGACACTAAAGGGCATTTTTGTTAAAAATATGCTGAAAAAGATAGAAGAAAATCCCGAGGATTTCGAAAGACTCAACAAAGCACTTAAGATAGGACTTAACGCATTTGGCAAAGAGGAGGGTGCAAAGGTATGAAAATAGATAAAATATATATCAGCGCCTTTGGGGGACTTAAAGACTTCACCCTTTCTTTTTCCGATAACTTAAATGTAATTTTCGGCGAAAACGAAAACGGAAAGACCACGGTTTTGGCATTTATTAAAGCGATGTTTTACGGAACCGGCAAAAAGACACAAAACCTGTCTGCAAGTATAAGACAAAAATACACACCCTTTAGCGGAGATAAAATGGGCGGACGGATTTTCTTTAGCGCCGAAGGTACAAATTACTGTCTTGAAAGACAGTTTAACAGTTCGGATTCCACCGATACGGTAATTCTTACTAACACCGATTCCGGAGAAAGTCAAAACGAAACTGCCACACCGGGTATTAGATTTTTCGGAATGGGTGCCGAGGCTTTTGAGAGAAGTATGTTTATCGGCGCCGAAAGAAATTATGTTACAAGCAGTACGGCTTCGGGTGAAATCAATTCAAAGCTTTCTAATATTGCCGTAACAGGCGAGGACAATGTTTCATATCAAAAAATCGAGGATATTATTCTTGATGCAAAGGAAAAAATCATTTCAAAAAGCGGCAGAACAGGCAGTTATATTAAGGGGAAAATGCAACTTGACGAACTGAATAAAAGGCTTGACACCGCCGAAAATGATGCTAACCGAAAAATTAAAATCAACACGGAAAAACAACAGCTAACCGAAAGCTATTCGGCATTGGGCAGGAGATATTTGGCTATTAAGAAATTAACCGATAGCCGTGAGGATATAAAAAACAGAGAAAAGCTTAAGGAATATTTAGAGCTTAAAGAACAGTTGGACGGTATAAACAGAGAACTTACTATGCCCAACGGTAAAATAATAGACACTGCCTTCTTAGGCAAAATTCAGTTTTGCGCTTCGAAAATCAATCCTCAAATAGAGGTTTGCGACCGTGTTGCAAAGGAAATGGAAACCTTACAAAAAGAGATTGAGTTGGCCGAGAGTATGACTACCGAGGAAACCGAAAAAAAGATTGCCGAGGCGGAAAAAAACATAGAGGAACTTAAAAAAGACCACGAAGAAAACGAGGCAAGGCTAACAAGACTCGACGAGGAATTAAATGAATGTGAAGAGGAATTAGGAGAAGAGGAAGGAAGAAAGAAACCGGTTAATCTACCGCTTCTTATTATAGGCGCTGTTTTAACAGCCGCTGCTGTTGCCGTAGGAATTATATTGGATTTAAAATATTTATTCTCGGCAGGTGCAGGTTTTGTAGTTATGGTGCTTTCGTTCATTTTAAGACCTAAGGATACCGTAAGATATAATGCCTTGCTTAATGAGATTGCGAGCATAAAGAAGGAACTGACCGAAGCTAATACCCGTTCGGCATCTCTTGTCGGTAGAATTGAAATTGAGGAGGGAAAACTGTCCCTGCTTAATAATGTTTTGAATGCCGACCGTTCCGTTAGAGAAAAGAAGATGTCGGAACTCGAGGAAAAAAAGGCAGGTCTTCTAAAAGAAAAGGAAAAGCTAAGCCTGTTAAACGATGAACTTCAAAAGGTTTTAGACGGATACGAATATGATTTTGAAAAAGCCGAAGAAATTGAAGCAAAGGTTGAAATTCAAAAGAATATTAAACTTGAGCTGGGATTTTTAAGCAAAGATTTAGGAAATATTTCTTACGAAGAGGCAAAGGCAAAGCTCCAAAAATATGCCGACAATAAAGATTATTCCGATATTGACTTTGATGCTGCGGAAAATGAAAAGGAACGAATTGCCGATAAGTTGTCGGAAATAAAGCAGAGGATAACCGCTTTAGACACCGAACTTGTTACATCGTTTAGGAATTTTGAACAGCCCGAAATTCTTAAAAAGGAGATAGAGGAGTTAGAGGAAGAACTGTCCTTGCAAAAGGAATTTTGCGATTGTTCCGAAATTGCGTTAGAGGTGTTAAAAGATAGTTTTGCTATGGTTAGGAAAAGCTATGGCAAAAATTTAGAGGAGAAAACAAAGGAGATTTTCCGTAAACTTACGGCAGGTAGATACGGTGCCGTAAATGTTTCAAAATCCCTTGACCTGACGGTGGAACAAAACGGAGTTTTCGGTATGAGAGAAACGGGATATTTAAGCACCGGAACCGAAGACCAGGCTTTCTTGGCTTTAAGACTTGCAATATGCAGTCTCATTTCCGAAAAAGAACCGTTTCCGGTTATGCTTGATGATGCTTTGGCAAATTATGATGATAACCGTACGAGTATTGCCATAGAATATTTAAAAGAGTACGCAAAGACAAATCAGGTTTTGCTATTTACCTGTCATAACAGCCTTTGTCGTATTGCTGAAAACTTAGGGGTAGAGAAGAAAGATTTATTAAGCGGAAAATAATAATTTCCGGAGGAAAAAATGAAGGAAAAGTATAAAGCACTTATATGCTTTTTGATATTTTGTATTGTTGTGGGAATAGTAAACACCGTTTCTTACAGCAAGACGAAAAAGGAAAAAAGCAAACAGGTGGATATTAAAGTGGTTTCGGAGGAAAAACCCCTTTGTGAAGTGCAAGGTCATATTTTCAGACTTAATAATTTTTCACAAAGAAAATTTATTTTTGTGGGCGATTCATACGGAGTAGGAGTAAACGGAGACGGACATTCCTGGGTTACATACTTGACCGAGTTTTGGGGACTTAAAAAGAATGAGGATTATTTTGAAAATTGCGTTTCCGGATCGGCATTTTACGACCGCCATCTAAAAGAGGACTTTGACAAAGAATCCAAGCTATGTTGGACAAAAATCATAAAGGATTTAGATAGCAAGGTAAAGGATAAAGATGCCATAACCGATATAGTTTTTGCAGGAGGCTATAACGAGTCGGTTGACTATATAAGTGAAACCAAAAGAAGAATCATAAAAATTCGTGAATATTGCGAAAAAACATATCCGAATGCAAGACTTTGGATTGTACCAATCGGCTGGTCAGGGAAAAAAGAAAAGCAGGAGGCACTGCTTAAAATATACAGCGAGGCTTACAAAAAGGCCGAGGGATATACCTATGTTGATAATGCTTATGTAAAGCTTGAAAAAGAAAACGGATTTTCCAATGACGGAGTTCATCCGAATTCAACGGGGTATAGAAGCATTGCCGCAAAAATGGCAGGTCTTTTATGTGATGAGCCGCAAAAATGTATAGCAAGTGTGTCCTGCGTTAACTGTGATGTAAAATACGGAGATATTCATAAGAATGTGCATACCTGCGGCACAAAAACCGTGGGCAAAAAAAATCCCACCTGTACCGAAAAAGGCAAAAGCGGTGATGTTTACTGCGCCGGTTGTAACAAACTTCTCTCAAAATCAACCGAAATTTCGGCTTTCGGTCATACCTTTGAAAACAAACTGTCGGGAAAATGCAGTCGTTGCGGGAAGGTAAGATATGACGGAACGGTGGAGATTGATGAAAAAGAATACACTTATAAAAAAGGTGTGCTGGTAAAATCCCCCGAGGACAGCGAGATAATAGCAACAGAACAATAAAAACACTTGAAAATGTAGGGGAATAGTGATAAAATAAACTGTAAAACTTTGTTTTGAAAGGATACGATGATATCATGGTTAAGGCAGTAGTGGGTGCTAACTGGGGCGACGAAGGTAAGGGAAAAATTACCGATATGTTGGCTCTTGATGCCGATGTTGTAATTAGATTCCAAGGTGGTGCCAACGCAGGGCACACCATTAAGAACAAGTACGGAAAGTTTGCTTTGCATACCCTTCCGTCGGGAGTTTTTAACGAGGGAGTTACCAACTGTATCGGTAACGGCGTTGCACTTGATATTGACAAGCTTATAAACGAATATAATGAGGTTGTTTCCCGTGGAGTTCCGGCTCCGAAGCTTTTGGTATCGGAAAGATGCCAAATGGTAATGCCGTATCATGTTCTTTTTGATGTGTACGAGGAAGAACGCCTCGGCAAAGCAAGTTTCGGCTCAACAAAGTCGGGTATTGCGCCATTTTATTCTGATAAATATGCAAAAATCGGCTTCCAGGTTTGCGAATTGTTTGACAGCGAATCTTTAAAGGAAAAGATAAACCGTGTCCTTGAGGTTAAGAATATACTAATCAAAAATCTTTACGGCAAAGAGCCTATTGATGCCAAGGAATTGTTTGATAAAATGATGGACTGGAAAGAGAAGATTGCTCCGTTTGTCGGCGATGTGAGAAAATTCGTCTACGAGGCTGAAAAGCAGGGCAAGACTATACTTCTTGAGGGACAGTTGGGAACACTAAAGGATACCGACCACGGAATTTATCCAATGGTTACATCGTCTAATACCATTGCAGGATACGGCGCTGTAGGTGCCGGACTTCCGCCATACTCAATCAAGGAAATTTACACCGTTATTAAGGCATATTCTTCGGCTGTGGGTGCCGGTGCGTTTGTAAGCGAAATTTTCGGCGATGAAGCAAAAGAAATGAGAGACCACGGCGGAGACGGCGGTGAATACGGCGCTACCACAGGCAGACCTCGCAGAATGGGTTGGTTTGACTGCGTTGCCACAAGATACGGTTGTGAGGTTCAGGGAACAACCCACGGAATTTTAACCGTTGTAGATGCACTTGGTTATTTAGATGAAATCAAGGTTTGCGTAGGCTATGAAATTGACGGCGAGGTTACAAAGGATTTCCCGGTTACAAGAAATCTTGAGAAGGCAAAGCCGGTTCTTAAAACACTTCCGGGTTGGAAATGCGATATTTCGGGCATAAAGGAATATAAGGATTTGCCTGAAAATTGCCGAAACTATATTGAATTTATCGAAAAAGAAATCGGATTTAAGATTACTATGGTAAGCAACGGCCCGGCAAGAGAAAACATTATTATAAAGGAATAATTCGGCTATGAATTTTACAAGTCTTGATGACGGCAGAGTTGACGGTTTTGCTCTTGTAAAGTCGGTGGAAAAAAAGACCTCTGCAAAGGGCGACTCCTACCTTGACTTTACTCTTGGAGATAAAACCGGCGAAATCAACGCAAAATTATGGAGATATTCTCCTGCCGAGCACGGAGAGTACAAGGCAAACGATATTGTTAAAATCAGGGGTACAATAACTCAGTTTAACAGTGCCGACCAGCTTAGAATAGAACGAATAAGAACGGCGGTACCGGGGGATAATATAACTATCGAAGACCTTGTTAAGTCGGCTTCCTATTCTTCCGAGGAAATGTACGGTGAGCTGATAAGTATTGCCGAGAGCTTTAAAGACGAGGAAATTAAAACCCTTGTTTTAGCCATATTTGAGGACAAAAAGGAACAGCTTCTTTATTGGCCTGCGGCATATAGACTTCACCATGCCATCCGAGGCGGACTTTTACTTCACACACTTTCTATTGTAAAGCTTTGTCAGGGTGTTTGCGACATTTATCCCTTTGTTGACAGAGATTTGCTTATAGCCGGAGCAATGCTCCACGATATTGCCAAGATAGATGAGTTTACGGTAGAAGACACGGGAATGGCATCGGGATATTCCTTTAGAGGAAATCTTTTAGGCCATCTTGCTATGGGCGGTGCAAAGGTTGAGGAGTATGCGAAGAAGTTAGGTATCAGCGAAAAAACCTCAACATTACTTGCCCATATGGTATTATCTCATCACGGTTTGCCGGAATACGGCGCCGCTGTCAGACCTATGTTCATTGAAGCGGTAATTTTATCCGAGCTTGATATGATTGATGCCCGTGTTTACGGTATGCGAGAGGCTGTTATGGGCGTTGAGGCTGACGGATTTACACAGCCTATTCGTTCTATGGACGGAGTTAAATTATTTAACCACGGCAGAACCGATTTGAATATTGATACAAAACTAATATAAAATCATAGGAGAGAAAAGTTATGAAAATCACAAAAGATATGTTAATCGGCGATGTTCTTGATATGGACAATTCCGCAGCCGAATACTTTTTAGCAATCGGTATGCACTGTCTCGGTTGCCCATGTTCAAGAGGCGAGAGCATTGAGGATGCCTGTAAGGCACACGGCACCGATTGCGATGCTTTGCTCCAAAAACTAAATTCACATTTTGAAAATAAGTAATGCAAAGTTTAAGTCAAAGACTAAAGGTAATAGCATCATTTATACCGCAGGGAAAGAGTGTTTGCGATGTGGGTACTGACCACGGCTATCTCCCTGCGGCGCTTTCTTTAGGTGGAAAATGTAAAAAAGTTACCGCCACGGATATAAGGGAAAAGCCCCTTGATAATGCCCGAAACAATTTAAAAAGATTGGGAGTAAAGGATGTTAATTTAATTCTTTGCGACGGACTTGAGGATGTTGACAAAAATGATGCGGAAACAGTAATAATTGCAGGTATGGGCGGAGATGTTATATCTAAAATAATAGAGAATTGTCCCTTTAAAGAAGCTCCCCTTTTTATACTCCAACCCATGACGGCGGCAGATACTTTAAGGGACTATTTGGCACAAAACGGCTTTGATGTTTTAAAGGAAACCGCCCTATCTGAAAACCGAAAAATATATTCGGTTATGACGGCAAGATTTGACGGAAAGTGCCGAAAACTTTCCCCATCACAACGGCGAATAGGAAAACTGCATCCTGTCAGCGAGGAAAATATTAAATACATAAAAAAACAGCAAATTATTGCCGAACGGTGTGTAAAAAATCTGAAAAACATACCTAAGAAGGCAGAACTTTACGAAGAAAGTTTGCAAATAGCAGAGGAACTTAGATTGGTATTGGAGGGATAGAGGTGGCTTTTGACGGCAATTTTACAGGGTTTATTGTAAAAGAACTAAACAGTGCGATTGATGCACGAATTGATAAAATATATCAGCCGTCAACCGGCGAAATCTATCTTACCCTCAGAAAAAAAGGCTTTGTAAAAAAGGTTGTTCTTTCGATAAAAAACGGAATGTCAAGGGTGCATTTCACCGAAACGAAGCCGGAAAATCCCGAAAAACCCCCAATGTTTTGTATGCTTATGCGAAAGCATTTTTCCTCGGCAAAATTAATCGGCGTTACCCAAAAAGGCTTTGAAAGATTGATTGAGTTTTCCTTTGAAGCAACCAACGAAATGGGCGATAAGGTTAATTTGAGGATAATTTGTGAATTAATCGGTAATTTAAGCAATATTGTAATGGTAGACGAACAGGGAAAAATCATTGATGCCTTAAGGCGAAGCGATATTGCCGAGAATAAACGAATGGTTTTGCCCGGAGTTGTCTATACCTATCCCGAAACGCAGGATAAGTATAACATTTTGACAAGCGATATTGACGAAATTTACGAAGGTGTTAAAAGAAAGGGCGAACTTCCTATTTGGAAAGCTATTCTTGATACGGTGGGCGGAACATCTCCCCTTACAGCAAGAGAAATTGTTTATAAGTCGGGACTTCCCGATTTTCCCGTTAGTGAAATTTCGGATTTGGAAAATCTGAAATCGGGGCTAAACAATTTTAAAAATTCCCTAAAGGGTAAAGGCAGCCCTTTTATTCTTATTGATAAGGGCAATCCAAAGGATTTTTCCTTTTCGGACATTTCACAGTACGGCAATTTGTACGAAAAAAAAGAGTTTAATTCCTTTGGAGAAATGCTTGACTGCTTTTACGAAACAAGGGAAAAGGAGTCGGTAAGAAAAAGAATTACCGGCGAGGTGGATAGGCTTGTTCAAAACCTGATTTCAAGGGCGAATAAGCGACTTTTTGCCCGTGTTACACAGCTAAAGGAGTGCGAGGAACGGGAAAATCTACGGATTTACGGAGAACTTATTAAGGCAAATATAGGTCTTATTAAGTCGGGACAGGAAAGGGTAAAACTTCCTAATTACTATGACGAAAATTTATCCGAAATAGAAATTAAATTAGACCCGTCTTTAAATGCTTCCGCCAATGCTGCGAAGTATTTTAAGGAATACAAGAAAAAAAGCACTGCCGCCACTACGCTTATTGATTTTATTGAAGACGACAAAAAAGAAATTGCCTATTTAGAAACCGTTTCGGACAGCCTTTCAAGGTGTGAAACATTAAACGATTTAAGAGAAATAAAAAGTGAGTTGGCGGTTTCGGGATATATTAAACAATCTCCGAAAGATAAAAACAGGAAGCAAACCATAGGGATTTTTAAAGAGTATAAAAGTTCAGAGGGCTATAGAATAATTGTTGGAAAAAACAATATGCAAAACGATTATTTAACCACTAAACTTGCTTCAAAAAAGGATTTATGGTTCCATACAAAGAATATCCACGGTTCCCATGTTATAGTTTTTTGCGACGGTAAAGAAGTGGGCGAGGAAACAATAATTTTTGCCTCAAAACTTGCCGCAAAGAACTCAAAAGCCGCAAACTCTTCCAATGTACCGGTGGACTATACCGAAATAAAAAATGTTAAAAAACCTGCCGGTGCAAAACCGGGAATGGTTATATATACTGCAAATAAGACCGTTTTTGTTACCCCCGATATCAATTAACTTTAGTGAGGAAAAAAGATGGAAATAGGCGTTTCTACCGCTTGTTATTATCCCATGTTAACCGAAAAATCCTTGGCAGAAGTGGGAAAAAGCAACATAAAAACAACCGAAGTTTTCTTTAATGCCATAAGCGAACTTGAACCGGCTTTTATTAATGAGTTAAAAGCAATTAAGGATAATTACGGGATTGATATAGTCTCTATTCACCCTACGATGTCCTTAGCCGAGTCGTTTATGCTTTTTTCGGCTTATGACAGGCGAAAAACCGAAGGGCTTGACTGGTTTAAGCGGTATGGGGAAATTTGCAACGAGTTAGGTGCAAAATATATTATCCTCCACGGCGGTAAGCCCAACGGAATTTTAGACGACCGGCAATACTGCGAAAGGTTTTATGAGATTGCCGAGGCATCCCGAAAAAACGGAGGAAATTTACTTCAGGAAAATGTGGTGAATTTTCGTGCGGGAAATCTCCGATTTCTTAAAACCATGTTAAAAGAGCTTGGAAACGATGCGGCTTTTTGCCTTGATATAAAGCAATGTGTTCGTGGCGGATATTCGCCGTTTGATGTGGTGGAAAGCCTTAAAGGTGCCGTAAAGCATATCCATATCAGCGACCACACTTCCCTTAAAGATTGCCTTTTGCCCGGAGACGGAGACTTTGATTTTGACGGTCTTTTTGATAAACTTAATGAAGTTGGTTACAGCGGAAAGGGTATGATTGAAGTTTACAGAGAAGCTTACGGCGATTACTCCGAGCTTTCAAAAAAAGCCACCGTTTTTATTAATAAACGGTTAAATTTGTGATTGTTGTAACATTATTAAATAAAAGACTTGAAAAATCCTTATGAAAATGGTAAAATGACCTTATAATTGCGATTATGTTTTGAAGAGAGGTATATTAATGCAAGACATTTCAATTTTTTACCTTTTCCGACTTGCTTGGAAAAGACTTTGGGTACTAATGCTTGCCTTTGTTTTTTTCACCTTTGGTGCATTGGCCTATTGCAAAATGGTGGCTGTTCCTATTTACAGCGCAAAGGCTTCCATTATTGTTACCAACGGCGCCATCGTTGCTCAGTATGACGAGGACGAGGACCAAAAGCAGGTAAACGGTACCGATATTTCGGCATCTCGCGGACTTATTGCTACTGTCGAAGGCCTTCTTTCTTCTCAAAATATGTATATTGAAATGGCACAAAAATTAGGCGGAAATTACACCTATACAAAGCTTAAGAGTATGTCAACCGTTAAAAGCAGGGACGATTCAACTCTGTTTATTGATGTTACATTTAACTCTACAAGCGGTACCGAGGCTGAAAATCTCGCTAACAAATTCGCTGAAATTGCAACCGAATATGTACCTGAGCAAATTCCGTATTCAAAGGTTAAGGTTGTAGAAAATGCGCTTAGTTACGGCAAAATCTTCCCGAAAACCATTTTGATTTCCGGCGTTTCGGGTGTAATCGGCATATTGTTGGCATTTGCCGTTGTATTTATATTAGACTTTTCCAATCAGTCTATCAGAGGCGAAGAGGAATTTGTTGATAAATATGATATTCCGCTTTTGGGTTCGGTTCCCGATTTCGAGAATGCCGCTGCTAAAAGCCTGACAAATTATTATTCGAAAGGTGGCTATTACGGTGTCGGAAAATAAAGAAAAGAAATTAAAGGAACAGGACGATAACCAAGAATTGTTATCTGTTTCAGACATTAACACATCCGATGAAATTGAAGCTCAGGAAAATATTGCCGTAAATCGCAAGGTGCCCTTTGCAATAGTAGAGGCCTATAAGGCAATAAGAGCAAATGTATCCTTCCTTCTTTCTCAAACTAACGGAAATATAATTGCCGTTACAAGTGCTAATGCCAGTGAAGGAAAGTCTACAACCGCTTCAAACTTAGCCGTTGCTTTCTCACAGCTTGATAAAAAGGTTATTCTTATTGATGCCGACTTGAGAAAAGCATCTTTGCATAAAAAGTTTAAAATCAAAAACGGAACAGGACTTGCAAATATTCTTGCAGGGGATGATGACCCCAGTGGCTGCGTTAAGGAGATTAATCCTAACTTGTTTGTTCTTACAACCGGCGCTATTCCCCCAAACCCTTCCGAGCTTCTTGTTTCCAAGAAATTTGATGATGTTTTGAATTACCTTAGTGCAAATTATGATTTGGTTATCATTGATACTCCGCCTCTTAATGTTGTTTCTGATGCGCTTATTGTTGCTCCGAAAACAAGCGGTGTTATTTTGGTTGTCCGAGACGGATACACACCTCATTATTCCATTCAAAAGGCAATTGATACTATGAGATTTTCAAAAGTAAATGTTTTGGGTGCAATAATGAACGGCGCTAATCCCGGTGCTAAAAACAAATATATTTATCGTAAGTATTCATATAAATATCATTATGGTAGTTATTATGGCAGTTACGGAAACTACGGTGGCTACGATAACAGAAAATAATCCTAAGGGGAAGTATGCGCTTCCCCTTATTTTTATAAACCGTTAAAAATTTTAAAATATGATAGATTTACCTTTTTGTTGCAGAAAGAAGGGATTTTTTTTGATAGATATACATTCTCATATATTGCCTGATATTGATGACGGCGCAAGAGATGCGGAAACAGCTGTTGTTTTGCTTAAAGAAATGAAAAAACAGGGCATTAAAAAGGTTTTTGCCACTCCTCATTTTTATCCAAACGAAATATCCCTGGAAGGCTTTTTGTCTCAAAGAGAAAAGAGTTTTGATGAGTTAAAGTGTCAGGCACAGGGGCAAAACCTGCCTGAAGTAATACTCGGTTGTGAGCTTTTATATTTCAGGAATATGGGCAAAAGCGATGTTTTGCACAGTCTTACCTTAGGAAACAGCAACCATTTGCTTATAGAATTTGCCGACGGAAAAATTACCGACAGTGTACTTGAAGATTTAAAAAACATTTATGATTTAAGCGGCATTACACCCGTTATTGCCCATATTGAAAGATATATGTTTTTTAAAGGTTTTAAAAAACTTTTAAAGTTTGTATCAAACGGAGAAAATCATTGTCTTGCTCAGGTTAATGCCGAATCGGTGGTTAATAAAGCATCAAGTATAAAGGTGTTGAAGATGATAAAAAAAGGCTACATTTCCTTTGTTGCCTCGGATACCCATTCCTTAGAACGCCGTCCGACTCTTATGGAACCGGCTTTTGAGATAATAACCAAAAGATTAGGGGAAGAAAAAGCAAAAGAGCTTATCAAAAACTCCGAAAGACTCGGTATTACTTAAAATCCAAACTATTTTTGCGAGGTAATTATGGAAAGCAAAACAGTTAAAATCAATAAAACCGGCGACCTTATATATATTACATTTCCAAAGCTTTTGGCTACCGGCTTGGTTAACCACGGTTTTTCCACTCGTTTAGGCGGAGCAAGTGAGGGGATTTATTCCTCTATGAATATGAGTTTTAACCGAGGGGATAGAGAAGATGCGGTTAGGGAGAATTACAAGAGATTTTGCGATGCCATAGGTATATCGACCGATAATCTTGTGTTTTCAAAACAAACCCACACCAATAATGTTTTGTCCGTAACCGAGAAGGATAGAGGAGTAGGTTTTATCAAACCTTCTTTTTCGGATATTGACGGGCTTATTACAAATAGCCGAAAGGTTGCCCTTGTTACCCAGTATGCCGATTGCACACCTCTTCTTTTTTGCGACCCCGTAAAAAGGGTTGTGGCTTCTTCCCATTCCGGCTGGCAGGGTACCCTAAAGCGTATAGGCGCCGTAACGGTGGAAAAAATGGTGAAGGAATACGGAAGTAAACCCGAAAACATTATTGCGGCAATAGGGCCTTCCATCGGAAAATGTTGTTATGAGGTTGACGACAGAGTTTTTTACGAGTTTAAAAACGCAAGTTTTAATACCGATGGCATTTTTACAAAAAAAGAAAACGGAAAGTATATGCTTGATTTAAAGGAAACCAACCGTATAATATTAACCGAAAGCGGTATTAAGCCCTCTAACATTGATGTTTGCGACCTTTGTACCTTTTGTAACAGTGATTATTTTTATTCACATAGAAAAATGGGAGTAAACAGGGGAAATTTAGCCGCTGTTATTGAATTGATATAATTATTTCCATTGTTGACATATTTTTACATAAAGTGTATAATAGAATAAATAAGTGGGGTGAAGCCATGCAAAAAAGGATTTTTGTAAACTCTAATGCTGAGGATGACCTTAACAACAACCAAACCTTTACCATAGGTGTTTATCTTGTGTTGTCCTTTGTTTCCCTTGTTATGACCGTTCTTAATGTTTTTACTCACAAGGGGTATTTAACCCTTTGTACCGGAGTTTTCTCGGTGCTTTGTATCATAAATGTCATTTTAACACTTGCGGGGCACAAGGCAAAAACCGTAGCAAAAGACCTTTTTGCCGTAGAAGTAATTTTGATGTTCACCTTCTTTTTGGTTTCGGGAAATCCGGACGGATTTAGTTCTATTTGGATTTGTATGCTGCCGCCTGTTTCAATGTACTTTTTCAATCGTACACGAGGCTCTGTTATGTGTTTCGTTATGCTTTTAATCCTAATTTTCCTTTTGTGGACACATCTTGGTAAAGCCGTGTTGCAGTACGATTATACCGATACCTTTAAAATGCGCTTCCCGATTTTATTTGTTGCCTTTTTCTCTCTCGCCTTTTTCCTTGAGTCAAGGAGAGAAATGGCTTATGTGGAAATGCGAAGATTGCAGGATTATTATAAAGACCTTTCGGCAAAGGATTCCCTGACTTCCCTTTTAAATCGCCAAGGTATGTATTCCGAAATATCCTCAAAGCAAGAGTACAAAACCTTTGATAAGCTTTATGCCGTTATGTTTGACATTGACGATTTTAAAGCCGTAAACGATAAATACGGACACGACACCGGAGATGCCGTTCTTCTTTGTTTTTCAAAACTTTTAACCGACTCTTTAAAAGGCTTGGCTTGTCGTTGGGGCGGAGAAGAATTTGTCTGTATATTGACCGAAAAGGATTTTTCTCATCAGGATTTGGAAAACCTTTGTGTTAAATTTAAGGAATATCCCTTTGTTTGTGATGGCGGAATTTTCGGTGTTACGGTAAGTGTGGGAGTAAGTCTTGCGGAAAACGCCGAGGACTATTCCATTGACGGTCTTATTGCCGAGGCGGATGAAGCTTTATATCGAGCAAAAAATTCCGGCAAGGATAAGATAGAGTATTTTAAATAAATTTTATTTTTCGGCAAACCGTGTGAAAATGCGGGACGCAAAGCTCAGGTGTCTAACCGCCTATAGGTGTATGATAGACCGGTTGCAGTTTTTACTTCTTGGATTGTAACTGTTTAAATTAAAGGAGAAATGTTGTAATGAAACGCAAACTGATTGTATCTTGGTTGTTTATTTTAATGCTTGTAGCGGTAGCAGGTATTGTTACGGCGGTTGTGGGCAATTTTGATGTCATAAAAGCCGCTTTCGGAGAAAATACCGGTGGCTTTTTCGGCACCGAAAAACAACTTTGTTTTAGTCTTGCCCTTATGATACTTTGTTGGGCGGCTCTTTTTGTAATGTTTGTTCGTGCCTTCGTGGGCGGTAGTTTCTTTGATTACGGAAGAAGGGATAAACTAACCGGAATCGGTAACAAGAGTCAGCTTGAATTTCATTATAAGAGGCAAAAGGCTTCGTATAATCAGGTACGGTATGTAGCATACTTCTCATTTAACATTAAAAAGATTTCTTCCATTTTCGGCGATGAAACCGCCGTAAAGCTGGAAAAAGCCATGGCAAAAATCCTTGAAGAAAAGTGCAACAAGCAGGACTGCGTTGCAAGAATAGAAGAAGGCGTATTTGCTGTATGTGTTTTTTGCGCAGATGGGCTTCGTGCACAACAACGACTTGCCGATATGGTAGATTCTCTTAACGAATGTCAAAACAAAATTTTGTTTAAAGTTATATCCCCGGTTAGATGTGGTTTTTGTTTGGGCGACAGCAGGGCGGTTAATTTTCCCACGGCTTATAAAAGAGCAAGAACTGCCTACGAATCGGCAGCCAACAGCGGCAGTAAACTGTTTTTGTTTACAGATGAAATGGCTACAACCGGCAAAGAACAAAAACTCCTTAGAAAAAAGCTTTTAAAGGGTATGGAAAACCAAGAATTCAAAATGTTTTTGCAGTTTATTTTCGATGTCAAAAAACAGGAATTTGTTTCGGTTGAGGCTCTTTCAAGATGGAACAGTCCCCAGGATGGCTTTGTGATGCCTACCCAATATATTAAGGATATGCATAAATGCGGAATTATTGAAAATTTCGATATGTATATGTTGCAAAAAGCCTGTGAACTGCTTGAAAACTGGAAAAACGATTCGGATTTTTCCGACTTTACCCTTTCGTGTAATATCACAAGAGTTACGATTTCTTCCGGAAAATTCCTTGAAAATTTCCGTAATCTTGAAAAAAAGTACGATTTTCCACACCACAATCTTATTTTGGAAATTACAGAGGACGCGCTTATTAACGACCAATATGTTGCCAACGAAAATATTGTGGCTTTGCGCAGGGACGGTTACCAAATTGCCCTTGACGATTTCGGTGCCGGAAACTCCTCCTTCAGCGATATCAACAACTATCCCGTTGACCTGATTAAAATCGACCGCAGTTTTATTAATACGGCTCTTGAAAAGACCGGACAGGCAGTTTTACATGCCCTTATCGGTATGGCTCACGACCTTAATGTTGCGGTTGTTTGTGAGGGCGTTGAAACAAAAGAACAACGAAACGCCGTTACAAAAATGGGTTGCGACCTTATTCAAGGACATTTCTTCTCTTATGTTTACCCGATTGATGAAGCAAAAGAGATGTACTACTCTTCAAAAAACACATTCAAGTCAAAATAGGTTATACATAATCCGCCTTCTTGCTGAATAAATTTTAGCAAGGAGGCTAATTTTATGGATAAAATTAAGGGAAATTTTAAGGCGGTTATGCCTTTTTTTGTATTTTTACTTATACTGTGTCTTGCATCGGGACATTATCTTGGTGAAAAAAGGTATTTGGCAACGAAAACAAAGACATTTAACGACCAAAGGATAATAATTGATGCCGGACACGGAGGGTTTGACGGAGGTGCGGTGGCACTTGACGGAACGGCCGAAAAGGATATTAATCTTTTGATTGCCAAAAAACTTGAAAAACTGCTTTGCTTTTACGGATTTAATGTTGTTATGACACGGGATACCGACCAAAGCACAGAGGATTTATCCGGCAATATCAGGTTAAAAAAGAAAAGCGATATGAGAAACAGACTTGCGCTTATGAACGAAAATGCCGATGCGATTTTTGTCAGCATACATTTAAACAAATATACTACTTCCGATGTTTCGGGAGCACAGGTGTTTTACTCACCTAACAATGGAAAATCCGAAGATTTAGCCCGGTGTATCCAAAAAAGCATTTCCGAAAATTTGCAAAAAGAAAACAACAGAGTTGTCAAAAAAGCAAATTCAAGTACATACTTGCTTTATAATGCAAAAATTCCTGCGGTTATTGCCGAATGTGGATTTATAAGCAATACAAAAGAACTTGAAAACCTTAAAAACGATGATTACCAAACAAAAACCGCCCTTTGTATTTTAAACGGTATTCTTGACTATTTTGCTCTATAATTTGTTGACAAAATTAAAGAATAAAGGTAAAATCAAAATGAGCATTTTAACATAAAGGAATGATATTTTTGGCAGCAAAACAAAAAACCGTTTTCGTTTGTAACGACTGTGGCTTTGAAACCCCGAAATGGCAGGGACAGTGTCCGTCTTGCGGCGAATGGAATACTCTTGAGGAGCATTTGGCACAGCCTAAAAAGTCGGCAAAAGGCTTTGTCGGTGAGTCGGTTGGATTTAAAGAGGCAAAAAGTCTTTTTTCCATTTCCGCATCGGATGAAGAAAGATATGTAACGGGAATTTCCGAGCTTGACAGAGTGCTTGGCGGCGGAATAGTAAAGGGCAGTATAGTGCTTTTGTCCGGCGACCCGGGTATAGGTAAGTCCACTATTCTTTTGCAGGTTTGCAAGGCTTTTGAGGACAGGCTTAATATCCTTTATGTTTCGGGCGAGGAATCGCCAAATCAAATAAAACTTCGTGCCGCAAGGCTTTTGGTTGAGGGAAATAATGTTTCGGTGCTTTCGGATACCAACACCCAAAATGTTTGCGAGTATATCAAATCCGATAAGCCGGATATAGTTATGATTGACTCTATACAAACTATGCAAATTGAGGAGATTTCCTCATCCCCCGGCAGTATTGTTCAGGTTAGAGAGTCCACCAATATGCTACTTCGTACGGGAAAAAGCCTTGATATCCCCATTTTTATTGTGGGACATGTTAATAAAGGCGGAGATATTGCGGGACCGAAGGTTCTTGAGCATATTGTTGATACCGTTTTATATTTTGAGGGAGAACGAAATCAGTCTTACCGCATTTTAAGAGCCATTAAAAACCGTTTCGGCTCTACAAATGAAATCGGTGTTTTTGAGATGACCGATAAGGGACTTTCGGTGGTGGAAAACCCCTCGGCAATGCTCCTTTCCGGCAGAGCCGAAAATGTTTCGGGCGGTGCCATTACCTGCGTTATTGAAGGCACACGACCTATTTTGTCCGAAATTCAAGGACTGGTTACCACAACGGGTTTCGGCAATCCCCGCAGAATGGCAAACGGATACGATTTTAACCGTTTGAATATGCTTCTTGCGGTGCTTGAAAAAAGACTGGGACTTTATTTTTCCAATCTTGACACCTATCTTAATATAGTAGGCGGTATGAAGCTTTTGGAACCTGCCGCCGATTTGGCGGTTTGTCTTGCCCTTGTTTCGGGACTCCGGGACATTCCTCTTAGCAGCGACTTGATAGCCTTCGGCGAGGTGGGACTTTCGGGAGAAATCAGAAATGTTCCCAGAGTGGCTGCCCGTATTAACGAGGCAAAATCCTTAGGCTTTAAAAAATGTATTTTGCCAAGCTCGGCAATTAAAAGCCTCAGAGAAATTCCTGATGGAATTGAGCTTATAGGTGTTAAAAACCTGAAACAAGCTATATCCTTAATTTAGCAAAAAGCGGAATTTAAAAATATTTGACATTTTGTACAGTTGGAGATATAATATATTGGTTAAAGTATGCAAAAAATAAGGGAAGTAATTTAATGGCTGAGAAGAAAATTGAGAATTTAAGGAATATTGCGATTATTGCCCATGTTGACCACGGTAAGACAACCTTGGTTGACCAGCTTTTGAAGCAAAGCGGAACATTTCGTGAGAACGAGGCAGTAAATGAAAGAGTCATGGACTCAAATGATATTGAAAGAGAACGGGGAATTACCATTCTCTCAAAAAACACAAGTGTACAGTATAAGGATATTAAGATTAATATAATTGATACGCCGGGACATGCTGATTTCGGCGGCGAGGTTGAACGAATTTTGCAAATGGTAGACGGCGTTTTGTTGCTTGTTGACGCATTTGAGGGCTGTATGCCGCAAACAAGATTTGTTCTTAAAAAGGCACTGGCATTAGGCAAAAAGGCAGTTGTTGTTATCAATAAGATTGATAGACCGATGGCAAGACCTCACGAGGTTGTTGACGAGGTTTTAGACTTGTTTATTGAGCTTGGCGCCGATGATGACCAGATTGAATTTCCGGTTGTTTTTGCTTCGGCAAGAGACGGTTATGCTTCGTACAGTCCCGATGTTAAGGGTACCGATATGCAGCCATTGTTTGAGGAAATCGTAAAGGAAATAGAGCCTCCTATGGGTGATGAAGAAGCACCCCTTCAGATATTGTTCACCAATATTGAATATGATGATTATGTAGGAAGAATAGGTGTTGGCAGAGTTGTAAGAGGTTCGGTTAAGAAGGGACAGCAGGTTGCCCTTTGTCATAAGGACGGAACTTCAACCAATGTTAAGATTGCCAACCTTTATATGTATGAGGGTTTAAAGCGAGTTGAGGTTGAAAATGCAAAAATCGGCGATATAATTCAGGTTGCCGGAATTGCCAATCTTGAAATCGGCGAAACAGCTTGCGATGTTAATAATATTGACCCACTTCCGTTTGTAAAGATTGACGAGCCTACACTTGCTATGAACTTTATGGTTAATAATTCACCCTTTGCAGGTAAAGACGGAAAGTTCGTAACTTCAAGAAATCTTCGTGAAAGACTTTTTAAAGAGGTTATGACCAATGTCAGCCTTCGGGTAGAGGAAACAGACAGCGCCGATACATTTAAGGTTTCGGGCAGAGGCGAACTGCATCTTTCGATTTTGATTGAAACCATGAGAAGACAAGGCTATGAATTCCAAGTATCTCCACCGGCTGTTATCTACAAAAAGGACGAAGACGGAAAACTTCTTGAGCCTATGGAGCTTCTAATGATTGAAGTGCCGGAGGAATATGTGGGCTCGGTTATGGAGAGATTAGGCTCCCGTCATGCCGAACTTAAGAATATGGGAACAAGAGAGGGCGGAACATCTCATCTTGAATTTGTCATTCCCGCAAGAGGTTTGCTGGGCTACCGTTCTCAATTTATGACCGATACAAACGGTAACGGAATAATGAACCACATATTTAACGGATACGAGGCATATAAAGGAGATATCGACCAGCGAAGCACCGGCTCCATTGTGGCCCACGAAACGGGAGAAGCAACCGGATACGGACTTTTCAATACCCAAAGCCGAGGCAGATTGTTTATAGGACCGGGAACTCCGGTTTATGAGGGAATGATTGTTGGCGAAAACCCAAAGAATGAAGACATTGTTTGTAATGTTTGCAAGAAAAAACAAATGACCAACACAAGAGCTTCCGGCTCTGACGATGCTTTAAGGCTTGTTCCTCACTCGGTTCTTTCTCTTGAGCAATCTCTTGAATTTATTAAGAATGACGAGCTTGTGGAAATTACTCCTAACAACATAAGACTCCGCAAGAGAATTCTTAACAAAGAACAAAGAATGAAGTTTGAGTCTAAAAACAAGTAATGAAATTTGTTGTATTGGATTTAGAGTGGGATAGCACCTTTTTTGTGCCGCAAAAGAGGTTTGTAAACCAAATTTTGCAAATAGGTGCCGTGAAGTTGGACCAAAACTTTGTCGTTGAGGATACATTTGAGGAAACAGTAAAATCTTCCATTTCAAATAGAGTTTCCGGCAGGTTTACACAGCTGACGGGAATTACAAACGATGATATGCGAAACGGAATATCCCTTGAAGATGCGGTTAATAGGTATAATAGATGGATAGGCGAAGATGCCGTTACTATGACCTGGAGTAATTCGGATTTATATACCGTCATAGAAAACGAAAAATTTTTGTTAAACGGGATTAGATTTAAGATTGAAAAATATCTTGATTTACAGTCCTTTATACAAAACGAAATGCGCGGAATGGGTTTTGAGATTAACTCTCAAATTTCTCTTTCGGCGGCAGCAGAGGCGTTGGGCATTGAAACCGAGGGCTTTGATATGCACACGGCAAAGGACGATAGCCTTATTTGCGGAGAGCTTTTAAAGAGGTACTATAATAAGGAAAGATTTGATATTTTGATTAAGGATACATCAAAAAATCAGTTCTTTAAAAGACTTGCTTATAAGCCCACCTATATTTCTGATATAAAAAGCTCCGAGATTGACAGCAATGAGCTGGAATTTTTCTGTGAAAAATGTGGCAGTAAGGCTGTAAGAAAAGGTAAATGGAGATATAGAAACCGTTGGTTTTTCGGGGAATTTCACTGTGAAAATTGCCATAACAAGTTTTCGGCGAGAATTAGTTTTCGCAGAGATTTTGACGGTATTAGCGTTAAAAAGAAAATTTATGTTTCAAAGAAAACAAAGGATAAAACTTTAGGCGGTAAGGATAGTAATGATATGCAATCTGTGCCCGAGAAGATGCAATAGCGAAAGAACGCAGGATAAAAATGAGGGTTTTTGTAAATCCTTTGACACCATGAAGGTTACAAGGGCAAAGCTTCATTTTTGGGAAGAGCCCTGCATAAGCGGAGAAAAAGGTTCGGGAACAATTTTCTTTTCGGGATGCTCTTTGGGATGTGTTTACTGTCAAAACAAAGAGATAAGTCGCGGTGCCGTAGGCAAAACGGTATCACCTTTAGAGTTGACCGAAATTTTCAAAAGGTTTGAAGACCAAGGGGCGAATAATATAAACCTTGTAACCTGCGAACATTTTGCGCCGAAAATTGCCGAGGCTTTTAAGATATACAGGCCTAAAATTCCCGTTGTTCTTAATTCCGGAGGATATATTTCTTCGGAACAACTTAATATGTTAAAGGAATATATAGATATATATTTGCTGGATTTGAAGTATATATCAAGCGAACGGGCCCAAAAATACTCCTTTGCAAAGGAGTATCCGAAAATAGCGACACAAGCGATTAAATTTGCGGTGGAGAATGTGCCTTTTTGCCGGTTTGATGAAAAAGGCATAATGAAAAAAGGCGTTATCGTAAGGCATCTTTTAATGCCTTTGGCAACAAGAGAGGCTATGGATGTTTTCGACTGGGTGAAAGAAAATGCAGGTTCTGCATATTTCAGCCTTATGGGGCAGTATGTGCCCTGCGGAGTGGAAGATTATCCCGAAATTAACAGAAAAATAACAAAAAGAGAATATAAAAAGGTTTTGGAATATATTTGCGACAGCGGTTTTGAAAACTGTTATATCCAAGACCTTTCAAGCGCCACAAAAGATTTTATTCCTAAATTCGATACATAAGGATAAGGGGTAAGAGGTTGAGAGAATGTATTTACTTCGAATAATAGAAATATTCGTACTGGGCATTTCAAAATTTATCAGTAATATACTGAATTATAAATTGGTATATAAAGTTGTGGGTTTTTTTGCCACAAGAAAATTTACCCCTGCAAAAGACAATCACAAATATGCGATTTTGATTGCGGCACGAAATGAAGAAAAGGTTATCGGAAAGCTTATTGAAAGCATAAGAAAACAAGATTATCCCGCTGAACTTGTGGATATTTTTGTTGTGGCTGATAATTGTACCGACAATACGGCGGAGGTTTCGAGAAACCAAGGAGCCGCAGTTTACGAAAGATTTGATAATGAGCATAGAACCAAGGGTTTTGCTTTACAGTATTTGGTAGAGTGCATCAGAAAAGATTACGGTATTGAAGCCTATGAGGCATATTTTATATTTGATGCCGACAATCTTTTGGCACCGGATTATATAAGCAGAATGAACGACTCCTTTGATGCGGGAGAAAAAATTGTTACATCTTATCGAAACACTAAAAATTTCGGTGATAATTGGATTTCGGCATCTTATGCATTGCATTGGCTTAGAACGGTTAGAAACGAACATAGAGCAAGGTCCCTTTTCAGACTGGCAACAAGAATTCAGGGAACGGGATTTATGTTTGCAAACGAGGTTATTAAGGATGGCTGGAACTACACCTCTTTAACCGAGGATAGAGCCTTTTGTGCCGATGCGGTGGTAAACGGATATACCATTTCTTTTAATTACGATGCTATATTTTATGATGAGCAGCCTATTGATATAAAAACGGCTATGAGGCAAAGAATTCGTTGGGCAAAGGGCCATTTACAAGCCTTTGCCGAATCGGGCGGAAAATTGTTTGCACATATATTTGTCCCACAGGCGGAAGCTAATAGATATATGGAAAGCGATATGCCCGTATGGAAAAAAGCGGCTTTGAATTTTCGTTACCGTTTTATGAGCTTTGATATGCTTACTACCATTTATCCCCGTTCGATTTTTCTTTTTGCAAGGCGAATAATAGTATATTTAATAACCTTAATAGGATATATTGTTGCATCGAGAACCTTTGGTGCCGTTATGGCTTTAACGGGACTTTCTCTTTGGTGGGCATTTAAAAATACATATAAAAACATTGTGGTAGCAATATATGTTTTTCTTATGGAAAACAAAAGGATAGAGTGTATTCCCTTTTGGAAAAAGGTTTGGTTTTGCATTACATTTCCCGTTTTTGATTTAATCGGCAGACTTTCTATGGTTATTGCTTTGTTTTCTCATGTTGAGTGGAAACCTATTGCCCATAACGAGGCAAGAGGAATTGATGACATTACCTTAAAATAAGTTTGTTGACAAATACCTGTTAAATGAGTATAATCTTGTGAGGTGGAAGAATGAAACTTTCGCAAATTAAAGATGCCCTTGAGGATTTCCCTATCATTGCTGCTACCGATACGAAAGATTGGGAATATGCCGTAACAAGCGATAGCAAGGTTTTGTTCCACCTAAAGGCGGAGATTAACACCGTAAAAGATGACATAAAACTTGCCAAGGACAACGGTAAAATAGTTTTTGTGCATATTGATTTGACAGAGGGAATAGGCAAGGATAAGTGGGGACTTAAATGGTTGCTGGATTTGGGAGTAGACGGCATTATTTCCACCCGTTCTCAAATGATAAGATATGCAAAGGAATTAGGACTTTTGGCAATACAAAGGTTTTTTGTTTTGGATTCGAAGGGTATGCATTCAATAAGAGATACCCTTTCCGTTTCGGCACCTGATTTAATAGAGATTATGCCGGGAGTAATTCCCAAGGCCATTAAGCTTTTTGAGTCTTTTGAAACTCCCGTGATAGCCGGGGGACTTATCGAAAACAGCCAAGAGGCGGTAGAAGCAATAAAAAGCGGCGCTTTAGCCGTTTCCACCGGAAGTAAAAACCTTTGGAAAGAATAGTTTTTTAAAGTAAATATTGTTTGCGGAGATTAAGAGAGCAAAGAAGTGCACGGTATTGTTATACCGTTTGCTTTTTTGCTCTTTTTTTATATTTTTTGACATAATATAAAGGGAGGAATTCTATTATGTTTGATGTGATTATAGCAGGAGCCGGAGTTATCGGAGGAATGGTAGCAAGAGAACTTTCAAGATATAATCTTAAGGTTTGTTTGCTTGAAAAGGAAAACGATGTTGCTCTCGGCAGCAGTAAAGCCAATAGCGGAATTATTCACGGGGGCTTTGACCCGGAGCCGGATACTCTTAAGGCAAAATTAAATGCAAAGGGTGTAGATTTGCTTTATGCTGCCGCAAAGGAGCTTAATGTTCCCTATGAAAATAACGGTTCGATGGTTTTGGCTTTCGGAGAAGAGGAAGAACCGAAAATAGAAGAGCTGTATAATAGGGGAATTAAAAACGGAATAAAGGATATGTCGATTATTTCGGGGGATGAGGCAAGAAATTTGGAACCTATGATTTCAAAAGAGGTTACAAAAGCACTTCTTGTACCATCGGCAGGAATAATTTGCCCGTACTCCTTAACCCTTGCCGCTGTGGGTAACGCTATGGATAACGGCGTAGAGCTAATAAGAAATTTTGAGGTTGTATCTATTGAGAATAAGAATAACTATGTTGTAAAATCAAAAGACGGAAATCGGGTTGAGGGAAAATATTTTATTAACTGCGCCGGTTGTTACAGCCACAATATTGCCGAAATGGTAGGAGATAAATTTTATGATATTATCCCACGAAGCGGTGAATATATGTTGCTTGATAAAACCGAGGGCAAAACCGTATCGCATACAATTTTCCAAGTGCCAACCGAAAAAGGCAAGGGTATTTTGGTAACTCCTACTGCCCACGGAAACCTGCTTTTAGGGCCTACCGCCACCGAGACCGACTCGCCTGATAACAAAGAAACAACCCAAGAGGGATTAAAATATGTTACCGAGTTTGCAAGAAAAAGTGTGCCCAATGTAAATACAAGGGCGGTGATAACCTCTTTTTGCGGAGTTCGTTCCTCCGAAAAATCGGGAGATTTTATTATTGAGGCATCAAAAAAGGTTAATAATTTTGTCCATGTGGCCGCCATTGACTCGCCGGGACTTTCTTCCTGTGTTGCTATTGCAAAATATGTGGTTGATATATTAAAAAATATAGGCCTTGAGCTTGAGGAAAACAAGCATTTTTGCGAAATCAGAAAAGATACCCTGGCATTTAGGAAAATGAACCATGAGGAAAAGGATAGGTTTATTAAGCAAAATCCGGCTTACGGCAGGATAATTTGCCGATGCGAAACCGTCAGCGAAGGGGAAATGCTTGAGGCGTTAAAGACCAATCCGAAGGCTATGGATGTGGACGGAGTAAAGCGAAGAACAAGAGCCGGAATGGGTAGATGCCAAGGCGGTTTTTGTGCGCCTTATGTTATGGAGCTTATTGCAAAAGAAAATGAAATAGATATGACTCAAGTTACCAAAAAAGGCAAGAACTCCAATATGTTAATAGGAAAATTATAAGCTTTAAAAGAATGGTGAAAATAATGGAAAACAGAGATATTGTAATAATCGGCGGCGGTCCTGCCGGAATGGCGGCGGCTGTTTCGGCTTACGATAGCGGAGTAAAAGACATTGTGATAATCGACCGAGAGGAAAGCTTAGGCGGAATACTAAAACAGTGTATTCATAACGGCTTCGGACTTCACAAATTAGGTAGGGAATTAACCGGTCCCGAATATGCCCATACTTATGAAGCTATGGTGAAGGAAAGAAATATCGAGGTTTTGTATGAAACAACGGTAACCTCCCTTACCGAGGATAAGGTTGTAACTGCCCAAAATACAAACGGAATAGTTAAGATTAAAGCGAAATCGGTTATTCTTGCTATGGGTTGCCGAGAAAGAAGCCGAGGAGCCTTGAACACCCCGGGAACAAGACCTGCCGGTGTGTACAGCGCCGGAACCGCACAAAAATTAATGAACTGTATGGGATATAATGTGGGCAAAAAGGTTGTTATTTTAGGTTCGGGAGATATCGGACTTATTATGGCAAGAAGAATGTCCCTTGAGGGTGCAAAGGTTGAAGCCGTTTGCGAGGTGATGCCCTATTCGGGAGGACTTAAGCGAAATATTGTTCAATGCCTTGAGGATTTCGGAATACCGCTTTATCTTTCTACTACCGTGGCAAAAATTCACGGCAAGGATAGAGTTGAAGGTGTTACAATCGGAAAGGTTGACCAAAACCGAAACATAATAGAAGAAACAAAGAAGTATATCCCCTGTGATACATTATTGCTGTCTGTGGGACTTATTCCGGAAAATGAATTGACATTGGGCGCCGATATACCCATTAATAAAATAACAAACGGAGCAAATGTAGATGAAAACCGACAAACAGAAATTGAAGGAATTTTTTCCTGCGGTAATGTTTTGCAGGTACATGACCTGGTGGATTATGTGTCCGACGAGGCGGAAATAGCCGGAAAAGGTGCGGCAGAATATGTAAAGAATGGTGCCAAATGCGGAAAAACAGCGGAAACGAAGTCGGGTAACGGAGTAAGATATGTGTTGCCTCAAAGAATTCATACCGATAGCGGTTTGGATGTGGATATTTTCCTTCGTGTAACAAATCCCTTTGGAAAGGTTAAGTATAGCGTAACATCAGGAAACCAAGTTTTAGCTACGGCCATTAGGTTAAAAGCCGCACCGGGCGAAATGGAAAAAATAACAGTAAAAGCGGATAAATTATCTATGGCAAAAGAAGAAATAGTTGTTAGCTTGGAGGAAATAGCGTGAAAATTCACGCTAAAAAATATAAAGACGCCTGTTTCTCGCCTCTTACGAGACAACCGAAACAGATGCGATATAATAATCACCATTTCGGTGAATTTCTATCGCTTTTTGTGTCTTAAAGAAATGGTGATTATTATGAAAAGAGAACTAACCTGTATAATTTGTCCCCGAGGATGTCAACTTTCCGTAGATATAAATAAAGAAAACACAGAGGTTACGGGAAACGCCTGTCCGAAAGGAAAACAGTATGCCATAGACGAATGCACTAATCCCACGAGAACCGTAACCACCACCGTAAGGGTTTCCAACCGAGAGGATACTATGGTAAGCGTAAAAACCGCAACCCCTGTTTCTAAGAAGGATATATTTAAGGTAATGGAGAAAATTCGTGAGATTTCGGTTATTGCTCCGGTTAAAATCGGAGATGTAATAATTAAAAATCTTTGCGGTGCCGATATTATTGCCACAAAAAATATTGATTAAGTCTTTAGCCACCTTAATTTAGGTGGCTAAACTGCTGCACAAAAATTTTTTGTAAATTCTCAAAGCAACTTCCGCTATGTCGGAAGGCAACATTGGTTCTCAGAAAATAATTGAGATTCAAGTTTGCCTGACATATCATTTTCAAAAGCATCAACCAAACTGAATTCACCGCCATTGTCGGTAAAAAACAAGCGCAAATATACGCCAAAGCAAAGGAAATATACCCACAAGAACAGTTAGAGCAAACAATGTGCTATAACGATGTTATCAATAATTCATATTATAAGGCTATATATGATACCCAAATGGGTACAGGTTTAGACTTTGCCTTTTCTAACATTGACGATAATATGGTAACAGCCTTGTTAAATGAACAATGGAGTGGATTAAATTATAGCCAACGTATATGGGGTAATACCGACATATTAGCGAATAGTTTAAGCGAGGTTATAGGTGGCGCTATGTTAAGCGGTCAAAGTATAGAAAAGACCGCACGACAAATAAGAGAACGCTTTGATGTTGGTAAATATTACGCACAACGGTTAGTACGTACCGAGGTAAACCACTTTAACAACGAAGCCGACGCTATGGCTTATGAGGAAATGGACGCTGATAAATGCGTATTTCTCGCAACGTTAGACACCCGTACAAGCGCTATTTGTCAAGAGTTAGATAATAGGTGTTTGAACTCAAAAAACGGCAGGTAGGCGAAAATTACCCACCTATGCACCCTAATTGTCGTAGTAAGACAAGGGCTTATATGGGCGAGGAAATAGAAAAGACATTAAAACGCCGTGCAAGAAACCCCGTTACCGGTAAAAACGAGATTATAGGCAATATGTCTTACAAAGAATGGGCCGAAAAACACGGGATAAACTCAAACTTGACAAATAATGTAAACAACAATATAATAAACTTAAATAGAAAAACGCAAAACATTGGAATGTTTTCGGGTATTCCAGAAAGAATGTCAAAAAAACACATAAGATATGTTGCTGAACAATATGGCATTGATTTAAAAGGTATTACATTAAACATTGATTACAATGCTGAATTGTTACGCACACCGCTTGTAGGCAGAGCCGACCCCGAAACTATTGGCTCAATTACATTCTTTCCTAATGCTTTTAAGTCAAGAGAAGAACTTACACGTACAATATTCCACGAAATAGAGCATACTAAACAATATAGAGAGTACGGTGTAAAATTTGTTCAAGAAAATAGGAAATGTTTTGAGCAAATTACTTACGAGGCAGAGGATAAATTCATAGATAATCTTAAAAGAAAGGGTATTGTATTATGAAATGGTTAGAAAATCTAATGTTATATAATGATACAAAAAAGACTGGTGATTGCCCTAAGTGTAAAAGTAAAAACATAGAGGTAACCGAACATACTCACGGCAATAGAAAGTCTTTAACATTTCTTTGCAAAGAATGTGGCGACTTTGCCCATTTTGATTAAAAAATTATATTATTGATTTAAGCACGTCGCTAAATGCGGGGTGCTTTTTCTTTGGAAGTATCGTAATTGTGTTTGGTTTCTTCCCTTTCCAAATGGGCGATACAGTAGTTTTGTTCGAGCTTAAAAACGTCAGGTAGGCGAAAATTACCCACCTATGCACCCTAATTGTCGTAGTAAGACACGTGCTTATATGGGCGAGGAAATAGAAAAGACGTTAAAACGACGTGCAAGAAACCCCGTTACCGGTAAAAACGAGATTATTGGGAATATGTCGTATAAGGAATGGTTAAACAAAAACAAAATCACATATGGCAAAGATACCATTGATAAAGCCTATAAAATGGCTAAAAATAAAGTATATGACTCTAAACAATACGAAAGATATTTAGAAATTTTTGGAAAAAAAGAAATAGGAACTCTTGAAAACTTTGTAAATATAAAGTATAATAACATTGAGTTATGGAATTATTTTAAGACACGAGCAAGGACAAAAAATTGTCTACAAGAGCAATTAGCGTTTATTATCAATGGTGAAAAGTTATTCATACCAAAAGATGTAAAATTTGATACTGTTAAAACAATAGCGGGAAGCAGTACAGATAAACCAATATTTGATATTGAAAGGTTAATTACTAATTACGGTGGTACCGCTGATGAATGGCGGAAAAGAGCTGGTAAAGTAACAAGCGATAAATACATATTTGATATTCATTGGTACGAAAAGGACGCAATACAATATGAGCCTAAACTTAAAACACGAAAGGAGCGTAAAAAGTGAAAATTAAATATATTGGAGAGTCTTTTGGTGTTGACAGTTTAACCAACGGTAAGGTGTATGAGGCAGTAGAGGAAGACGGAATGTACCGAGTTGTTGACGATAGCGGAGAAGATTATTTATATTCTAAAGAAAACCCGGCTCCTCTTGACGGTAGTAGCGTTGGAGGTAAATGGGTTATCATTGAAGATAAATAATGTATAATTCAAAAACACACTAAAACAAACCGCAACGTTAATTTTTATGATAATATATGTGTTATTAGCGAGTTTGACACAAAGGAAATAGTATCTATTAGAAAGAGCAGGTTAAATAAAAAATGGAAAAAACTTTAATAGAATTATTAAAAGAGTTTTTAGCCAAATATGATATTGAAAAAATCAATCATTATTTTGCAACCGATTTTTGCGACGAGTACACCGAAGAAAATGAGGCGGTTTTAGATTATTTAACCGAGGAATTTTACACTATTGATATTATGATACACGACGAAAAAAGTGTAGATACCAAAATAAAGGACGTTTTAAACACAGCTATAAATATGCTTGAAAACGTACAATAAAAACATTTAATATTATTAACTTTAGCACTACGCAAAAGCGGGGTGCTTTTTCTTTGGAAGTATCGTAATTGTGTTTGGTTTATTCCCTTTCCAAACGGGCGATACAGTAGTTTTGTTTGAGGTTATGAACTACATAATATTATTGATTAAAGCACCTTTTTAAATTTTTTAAAATTTTGCAAAAAAACACTTGCAATTTGCGTAAAGATATGGTATTATACCGAAGTACGCTGTGAAAATGCGGCGTTATACATGCGTTGATGCGGGAGGTGGCCGACTTAGATGTCGGGAAATTTCCGCGGAGTATGTCCGATTTTAAACCGGGCGAAAGAATTGGAATGGCATAGGGAATAACTTGCGAATCCTTGTGTCGCGGCAGTGCGAGCTGCCGTCCGGAATTGTCTGAAAACCCCAGCAATGCCGGTTTTATATTGTGCCGAAAAGAAATGCACGGCACGGTGTAAGTTTTGCCCGCCAACTAATTAAGGAGGCGAAATTTCACATGGCAGTGAAAGAAAAAATCCGAATTCGTATTAAGGGTTACGATCATGCACTTGTAGACCAGTCCGCTGAAAAGATAGTGGAAACCGCTAAACGTACAGGCGCTAGGGTATCAGGTCCCGTACCGCTCCCGACAGAAAAAGAAATCGTAACAATCTTGCGTGCTGTTCATAAGTATAAAGACAGCCGTGAGCAGTTCGAAATGAGGACACACAAAAGGCTCATCGATGTAATCCGCCCTTCAAACAAAACTGTTGAAGCGCTTACAGGTCTTGAGCTCCCCGCCGGTGTAGAAATCGAAATCAAGCTTTAATATATAATATGTATTAGCTTTTCGTTTCAATCGGAGAGGTCATGTCAGCAAAACGCTGACCAATAACCAATAGGAGGAAAAAAACAATGAAAAAAGGAATCGTTGGCAAGAAGCTCGGTATGACTCAGCTTTTTGACGCAAACGGTAATGTCGTTCCTGTAACAGTAATTGAAGCAGGTCCTTGTGTTATCTCACAGAAGAAGACAACAGAAAACGACGGTTATGAAGCAGTACAGATAGGTTATGCCGATCTTAAGGCTTCTAAAGTAAATAAGCCAATGAAGGGACACTTCGCAAAAGGCGATGTAGCTCCTAAAAAAGTTCTTCGCGAGTTCCGTTTTGAGGATACAAGCGCAATGAATGTTGGCGACATCATTAAGGCAGACATCTTCGCTGAAGGTGATGCAATTGATGTAAGAGGAACTTCCAAAGGTAAGGGATATGCCGGCACAATTAAGCGCTGGAATTTCGGACGCCTTAAGGAAACTCACGGTACAGGCCCTGTTCACCGCCACGGTGGTTCTTTGGGTGCTTGTTCCAGCCCTTCAAGAGTATTTAAGGGTAAGAAGATGGCAGGTCACTTAGGTCATGAACGTGTAACCGTTCAGAACTTAAGCGTTGTTAAGGTTGACGCAGAGAAGAATATCATCGCCGTTAAGGGTGCCGTTCCGGGACCAAAGGGCGGAATTGTAGTTCTTTTCGATAGCGTTAAAGCTTAAGGGAAGGAGTGTTAGTTATGCCAAGTATAGCAGTTGTTAATATGACAGGCGAAAACGTAGGCAAGATTGAATTAAGCGATGCAGTATTCGGTATCGAAGTAAATGCTACCGTAATGCACATGGCAGTAGTAAACTATCTTGCTAATAAGCGTCAGGGCACACAATCCACTCTGACTCGTACTGAAGTATCCGGCGGCGGTAAGAAGCCTTGGAGACAAAAGGGTACAGGCCATGCTCGTCAGGGCTCAACAAGAGCTCCACAGTGGAGACACGGCGGTATCGTTCATGCTCCGAAGCCGAGAGATTATTCTTATTCACTTAATAAGAAGGTTCGCCGTTTGGCACTTAAGTCTGCACTTTCCGATAAGGTTGCAACCAAGGATTTAATCGTTCTTGATTCACTTAATATGGAAGAGTACAAGACAAAGACCGTTGTTAATTGCTTAAATGCAATCGGTGCAAAGAAGAAAGTTCTTATTGTTCTTCCTGAAAACAATGTATTTGCAGTTCGTTCTATTAAGAATATTAAGGGTGCAAAGGCAGCTCAGGTTAATACAATAAACACCTACGATATCGTTAACGCTGACACACTTGTTATCGTTAAGGATGCCGTTAAGATGATAGAGGAGGTGTACGCATAATGAAAACCGCACAGGATATCATTATTGCTCCGGTAATTACCGAAAAGAGTATGTCAGGAATTGCTGACAAGAAATACACCTTCAAGGTCGCTAAGGACGCCAACAAGTATCAAATTGCCGATGCTGTTGAAAAGTTGTTCAAGGTTGACGTTGCCAAGGTAAACACCATCAACGTTCGTGGTAAAGCAAGACGCATGGGTAGATATGAGGGTTATACAGCAGCTTATAAGAAAGCTATTGTAACCTTAAAGGAAAACTCAAAGCCAATCGAATTCTTCGATGGATTGCTTTAATAGACAGTAGCGTTTGGAAATCTGAGATTTCCGGTGATGTATGAAGCGAAACTTCGCTTCGCTAAGCCAAGATAGGAGAGTGAAACAAATGGCAATAAAGCATTATAAGCCGACTACCAACGGTCGCCGTAATATGACAACAATGGATTATTCCGAATTGTCAAAGGTAGCACCCGAGAGAAGTTTGCTTGAAACTATTAAAAAG
Source organism: Ruminococcaceae bacterium UBA1734 (assembly GCA_002315765.1). Lineage (GTDB taxonomy): Bacteria > Bacillota > Clostridia > Oscillospirales > Acutalibacteraceae > UBA737. Next base: position 70,381 of record DCIE01000019.1, on the reverse strand, counting down.
AATGCCGGCCGTAACAGTTACGGTAGAATTACCGTTCGACACAGAGGCGGCGGCAACCGCAGAAAGTACAGAGTAATCGACTTTAAGAGAGAGCGTTTCGGCGTAAACGCAACCGTTCTCACCCTTGAGTACGACCCTAACCGTTCTGCATTCATCGCCCTTGTTCAATATGAGGACGGCGAAAAGAGATACATCATCGCTCCACAAGACCTTAAGGTCGGCGATGTAATCGTAAGCGGACCTGATGCTGATATTAAGCCGGGTAACGCATTACCGCTAAAGAATATACCAGTCGGTACATTCCTTCACAACATTGAGCTTTATCCCGGTAAGGGAGCACAGCTTGCTCGTAGTGCAGGAAATATGGCACAGCTTATGGCTAAAGAAAACGGTATGGCTTTACTTCGTTTGCCTTCAGGCGAACTTCGTAATGTACCGGAAGGCTGTATGGCAACAGTAGGCGTTGTATCAAATCCGGAACACGCTAATGTTAACTACGGTAAAGCCGGACGCAAGCGTCATATGGGTTGGAGACCTACCGTAAGAGGTTCTGTAATGAACCCGAACGACCACCCACACGGCGGTGGTGAAGGTAAGTCCCCTGTTGGCCGTCCGGGCCCTGTAACTCCTTGGGGTAAACCTACATTGGGTTACAAGACTCGTCAGAAGAACAAGGCATCCGATAAGTATATCGTAAAGCGCCGTAAATAAGTCGGACGAAAGGAGATTTCATAATGGGAAGAAGCATAAAAAAAGGCCCTTATGTACAACCGGTATTGTACAAAAGAGTTATAGAAATGAATGAAGCCGGAGAAAAGCGTGTGCTTAAGACCTGGAGCCGTTCGTCAACCATATTCCCCGATTTCGTCGGACATACTTTTGCGGTACATGACGGACGCAAACACGTTCCGGTATATGTAACCGAAGATATGGTTGGACACAAGCTCGGCGAATTTGCTCCTACAAGAACCTTTAAAGGTCATGCAGGTGCAAAGACAACCGGCAAGTAAGCAGCCGAAAGGAGAGTTAAATTATGGAAGCAAGGGCTACACTTAAATTTGCCCGTATTTCACCGCGTAAGGTGAAGATTGTTTTGGATTTAATCCGCAATCAAGATGCTGAAAAAGCAATGGCTATTCTCAAATTTACTCCTAAATCTGCTTGCGAGTATTTAGAGAAGCTTTTACATTCAGCTATGGCTAATGCAGAAGAAAAGAGCATGGATATGTCTAAACTTTATGTTGCAGAATGTTTAGTATGCCCGGGTCCTACACTAAAGAGAATTCGTGCAAAGGACCATGGTAGAGCACATCGCATTTTAAAGAGAACAAGCCATGTAACAATCGTTCTTAAGGAACGCGAGAATTAAGAAAGGGAGGTTAAATTATGGGCCAGAAAGTTAATCCACACGGTTTTCGTGTCGGCGTAATTAAAAACTGGGACTCACGTTGGTTTGCCAAAGACAGCACCTTCGGTGATACTTTGGTTGAGGACTACAACCTCCGTAAATATCTTAAAAACGCACTTGCAGCAGCAGGCGTTGCTAAGGTTGAAATCGAGCGTGACGACAAGAGAGTTAGATTGCACATCCATTGTGCAAAGCCGGGTATTGTAATCGGCCGTAACGGTACTGAGATTGAAAAGTTGCGTGAAAAGTGCCAAACAATTCTCGGAAAACCTGTTATCATCAACATTGTTGAGATAAAGAATCCTGACACAAATGCTCAGTTGGTTGCCGAAAGCATTGCAACTCAGCTTGAGAAGCGTATCTCTTTCCGTAGAGCTATGAAGCTTTCAATCGGAAGAGCTATGAGACTCGGTGTTAAGGGTATTAAGACAAAGTGTTCAGGTCGTTTAGGCGGCGCTGAAATTGCGAGAAGCGAGTCTTACCATGAAGGTACTATTCCGCTTCAAACCCTTCGTGCAGACATTGACTACGGTTTTGCAGAGGCTGATACAACCTACGGCAGAATCGGTGTTAAGGTTTGGATTTATAAGGGTGAGGTTCTTAACGAGAACCGTCGCACCAACAACAGAAAAGGAGGCGCACGTTAATGTTAATGCCAAAGCGTGTTAAGTACCGCAGAGTGCAGCGCGGCAGACTTACCGGTGCTGCTTCCAGAGGTACTAAAGTTACTCATGGCGATTTCGGTCTCCAGGCCACTGAACCTGCTTGGATTACATCCAATCAGATAGAGGCTGCCCGTATTGCTATGACCCGTTACATCAAGCGTGGCGGTCAGGTATGGATTAAAATCTTCCCTGATAAGCCGATAACCGAAAAGCCGGCTGAAACCCGAATGGGTTCCGGTAAAGGTTCTCCGGAATACTGGGTAGCAGTAGTAAAGCCCGGCCGTGTAATGTTTGAAATCGGCGGAGTTAGTGAAGAACTTGCAAGAGAAGCTATGCGTCTTGCAGCCAACAAACTTCCAATCAAGTGTAAGTTTGTTACAAAGGGAACGGATGGTGAGCAGTAATGACAGCAAAGGAAATCAGAGATAACACTTTACCGGAGCTAAATGAACAACTCGGTAAACTTAAGGAAGAATTATTCAACCTTCGTTTCCAGCTTGCAATCAATCAGCTCGATAACCCCATGCGTATAGTAGCTGTCAAAAAGGATATTGCTCGTGTAATGACAATCATTCGCGAGAAAGAAATCGCTGACAGCACTGAAGCTTAGAAAGGGAGGTAAACTTTGATGAGTGAAAGAAACCTTCGTAAAACAAGAGTGGGAAAAGTTGTAAGCGACAAGATGGATAAAACCGTTGTAGTTGCTATTGAAGACAATGTAAAGCACCCACTTTATAAGAAGATTATCAAAAATACTATCAGATTAAAGGCTCATGATGAGAACAATTCATGTGGCATTGGCGACAGAGTTCTTATTATGGAAACAAGACCTCTCTCCAAGGATAAGAGATGGCGAGTAGCCGAAATAATCGAAAAGGCTAAATAATTGGCTGCAAGGAGGAAACCACTGTGATACAACAACAGAGTTACCTCAAGGTTGCCGACAATACCGGTGCAAAAGAAATTATGTGCATCCGTGTACTTGGAGGCTCCAAAAGGAGGTACGCCAACATCGGCGATGTCATCGTTGCTTCTGTAAAGAAAGCCACCCCGGGTGGAACTGTAAAGAAGGGCGATGTTGTAAAGGCGGTTGTGGTTCGTTCCGCAAAAGGTCTTCGTCGTAATGATGGCACATATATCAGATTTGATGAAAATGCGGCTGTTCTTATCCGTGATGATAAGAACCCAAGAGGAACCCGTATTTTCGGACCAGTAGCTCGTGAGCTTCGTGACAATGAATATACAAAAATCTTGTCCCTTGCTCCGGAAGTACTTTAATGGGAGGTAAACGGAATATGAGTAAGCTTCACATTAAAACCGGTGATACAGTAGTATTACTTACTGGTGATAAGAAAGACCGTAAAACCAGCGGCGGAAAAATGAAGACCGGCAAGGTTCTTCAGGTTTCACCGAAGGAAGAAAAGGTTATAGTTGAAGGTCTTAATATGGTTAAAAAGCATGTTAAGCCGAAGAAAGCCGGAGACCCATCCGGAATTATCGAAACTGAAGGCGCAATCTATGCTTGTAAAGTACAGCTTGTATGCCCTAAGTGTGGAAAAGCTACCAGAGTAGGAACAAAAATCTACGAAGATGGCAAAAAAGATCGCGTTTGTAAAAAGTGCGGCGAGACTTTTTAAGAGTAAGGAGGACATGACATGTCAACGTTGTCGAACGAATATAAGAAAAATATCGCTCCTGCATTGATGACAAAGTTTAACTACAAGAGCGTCATGCAGATTCCGAAGCTCGAGAAAGTTGTTATAAATGTAGGTTGCGGCGAAGCAAAAGATAACTCAAAGGTTATTGATGCTGCAATTTCCGACCTCGGTAAGATTACAGGCCAAAAGGCTGTACCATGCCGTGCTAAGAAGTCGGTTGCAAACTTTAAGCTCCGTGCCGGAATGCCAATCGGTGCTAAGGTAACACTCCGCGGCGAGAAGATGTATGAATTTGTTGAAAGACTTTTCAACACTGCTCTCCCGAGAGTAAGAGACTTCAGAGGTATTAATCCAAATGCTTTTGACGGCCGTGGCAACTATGCTATGGGTGTTAAGGAACAGTTAATATTCCCTGAAATCGAGTACGATAAAATCGATAAGGTAAGAGGTATGGACATCATATTTGTTACTACCGCTAAGACAGATGAAGAAGCTCGTGAGTTATTAACTCTTATGGGCGCTCCGTTTGCAAGATAAGGAGAAGGAATTATGGCTAAAACTGCTATGAAGGTTAAACAGGCTCGTCCTGCAAAATTTTCAACAAGAGAATACAACAGATGTAAAATCTGTGGCCGCCCGCATGCTTATCTTCGTAAATACGGCATCTGCCGTATATGTTTCCGTGAACTCGCATATAAGGGCGAGATTCCGGGAGTAAAGAAAGCAAGCTGGTAAGGTAGTTAGGTAATGGAAAGAAATCCATTGCCAGAAGGAGGTTTACGGTATGCAAATCACCGATACGATAGCTGATATGCTTACGAGAATTCGTAATGCATCTGCAGCAAAACACGATTCGGTCGATGTTCCCGCATCAAAGGTAAAAAAGGCTATTGCCCAGATTTTACTTGATGAAGGTTACATCAGCAGCTTCGCCGTTGAAGAAGACGGCAAGCAGGGCGTAATTCATATTGTTTTGAAGTACGGTCAGAATAAGGCGCAGACTATTACCGGTATTCGCCGTGTATCAAAGCCCGGTCTACGTATTTATACAAATGTAGAGGATATGCCAAAGGTTATGAAGGGCCTCGGCGTAGCAATCCTCTCCACCTCTAAGGGTATTATGACAGATAAGCAGGCTCGCAAAGCTAATGTCGGCGGCGAAGTTCTGGCTTATATCTGGTAAGGAGGTACTGAGTTATGTCAAGAATAGGTAAGAAGCCAATAACAGTACCTGCCGGAGTTGACGTTAAGATTGACGGCAACAAGATTACCGTTAAGGGTGCAAAGGGCGAACTCTCTTATGAGTTCCATTCCGATATTGCCGTAGTAATGGAAGGTAACGAAATTAATGTTAGCCGTCCAAGCGACAATAAGGAGCATCGTGCAATGCACGGACTTACACGAACACTTATCGCAAATATGGTTACAGGTGTTACAGAAGGATATTCCAAGACACTTGAAATCAACGGCGTTGGTTATCGTGCTCAGAAGCAGGGCAAAAACCTTGTGATGAACCTCGGTTTTTCACATCAGGTTATCGTTCCCGAAGTAGATGGTATCTCTATTGAAGTGCCCGGTCCGAACCAGGTAATCATTAGCGGTGCCGATAAGCAATTGGTTGGCCAATTTGCAGCAGACATTCGTAAGAAGCGTCCACCGGAGCCATATAAGGGCAAGGGTATTAAGTACGCAGGCGAATACATCCGCCGCAAAGAAGGTAAAGCAGCCAAGGGTGCTAAGAAGTAATAAAGGAGTGTTTTTAAAATGGTTAGCAAATCAGACAGCAACAAGGCAAGACTTAAACGCCATGCCCGTGTTCGTTCTAAAATAACCGGTACAGCAGCAAGACCTCGTCTTGCAGTATTCCGCTCCAACAGCTACATCTACGCCCAGCTTATCGACGATGAAAATAGCGTAACATTAGTTTCCGCATCTTCAAACGAAAAAGATTTCGGCGAAAATGCAGGTAACTGCGAAGGCGCTAAAAAAGTTGGACTTAAAATAGCAGAACGTGCCGCAGAAAAGGGTATCGGCGATGTGGTTTTTGACCGTGGCGGATACATTTATCACGGCCGTGTCAAGGAGCTTGCCGAAGGTGCCCGTGAGGGCGGCCTCAAGTTCTAATAAAGGAGGAATACTTTTGGCTACAAATATTGATGCATCAACATTAGATTTGCAGGAACGCGTCGTATCTATTAACCGTGTTTCCAAAACCGTTAAGGGTGGTCGTATAATGAAGTTTGCAGCACTTGTTGTTGTAGGCGACGGAAACGGCATCGTAGGTTTCGGTCTCGGTAAAGCAGGCGAAGTTCCGGACGCTATCCGCAAGGGTATAGAAGACGCCAAGAAAAATCTTATTAAGGTTTCCTTAAAGGGTACAACAATACCACACGAAATCATCGGTGAATTCGGCGCAGGTCGTGTTCTCTTAAAACCGGCTGCTCCCGGTACCGGAGTTATTGCCGGCGGTGCAGTTCGTGCCGTTGTTGAAATCGTAGGTATTAAGGATATCCGTACTAAGGCTTTGCGTTCAAACAATCCTTGTAATGTAGTTCGTGCCACAGTTGCAGGACTTGCAGCACTTCGTGACGTTGACCAAGTTGCAGCTGTTCGTGGCAAGAAACCACAGGAAATCTTAGGTTAAGGGGGAGCAGCACAATGGCAACAAAGAAAAAGGCTGCCGGCCTTACAGTTAAACTTGTAAAGAGCACAATTGGTTCTAAAAAGGACCAGATTGCAACTGCTCACGCATTAGGTCTTCATAAAGTTGGCGATGTTTCGGTACAGCCGGACAACGCCCAGACAAAAGGCAAAATAAACAAGATTTCACATCTTGTTCAAGTAATCGAAGGCTAATTAAATGTATTTTGCCGTAATATTTACGGTAACGGATAAAACCGTTAATCTAATAAGGAGGTGCGAACAATGAAATTGCATGAATTGTCTCCTGCTTTTGGTTCTACAAAGGAATCAAAGCGTATAGGTAGAGGTCACGGTTCCGGAAACGGCAAAACAGCCGGTAAAGGACATAAGGGACAAAAGGCTCGTGCCGGACACGGTATGAGACCCGGATTTGAAGGTGGTCAGATGCCACTGCAAAGACGAATTCCTAAGCGTGGCTTTAATAATATTTTCGCTGAGGAATGGGTAGCTATTAATGTTTCGGCTCTCAATGTGTTCGAGGACGGTGCAGTAGTAGATGCTACAGCTCTTCAGGAAAAAGGAATAATAAAGAAAGCGGATAAGCCGGTTAAGGTATTGGGTAACGGCAAGGTTGAAAAGAAGCTTACTGTTAACCTAAATGCATTCTCTGCTTCTGCTGCTGAAAAAATTAATGCCGCAGGCGGAAAGGCTGAAGTGATCTAATATGTTAGAGACTTTAAAAAACGCTTGGAAGGTAAAAGAAATTCGTAATAAAATTTTATTTACCATCTTTATTATTGTAATTTTCAGAATAGGATCGGTTATCCCGGTTCCTTACATTAATGTAAGCAAGCTTTGGGATGCAGGCACAACTAATGATTTCTTCAACTATCTGTCAATACTTACAGGTGGCGGACTTGAATACGGTGCAATCTTCGCTATGTCGGTTACCCCGTACATCAACTCTTCAATTATCATTCAGCTTTTGTGTGTTGCTATTCCTGCTCTTGAGCGTCTTTCAAAGGAAGGCGAAGAGGGACAAAAGAAACTTGCAACCATTACCCGTTATACAACAGTTATCCTTTCTTTAATCCAAGGTACAGCTTATTTCTTCTATTTAAAGAATTCAAGCTTCCTTTCGGTAAAGGGCGGCTCGGTTGTATTCGCAGCATTCGTTATCGTTCTTGCCTTTACGGCAGGTTCGGCTCTTGTAATGTGGCTCGGTGAGCAGATTGATGTTAAGGGTATCGGAAACGGTATTTCCATCTTGCTTTTTGCAGGTATTCTTTCTCGTGGACCACAGGCATTTGAAGTTCTCGTTAAAAACTTCAAGTCCCACTCGGTAGCAGTAATCGGAATTGTAGTTGTTTTCTTGGTTGTTATCGGATTTATCGTATGGATGACCAATGCAGAACGCCGTATTCCGGTTCAGTATGCTAAGCGTGTTGTAGGTAACAAGATGTACGGCGGTCAAAACACACATATTCCGATTAAGGTTAATATGTCGGGCGTTATGCCAATCATCTTTGCATCCTCAATCCTTATGCTTCCTACAATGATTCTTTCCTTTACAAAGAATTATACGGTTTACGACCAGCCGACCTGGCATAAGTTCCTTGCGCTATTCAGCACAAGAGGCGCTTTCTACGCAGTTATCTATTTCATTATGATTATTGCTTTTGCGTATTTCTATACAACAATTCAGTTCAATCCTATTGAAATGGCAAACAATCTGCGTAAGAACGGCGGCGCAATTCCGGGAATTCGTCCCGGCAAACCTTCATCCGACTTTATTTCAAAGATTTTGTCAAGAATTACCCTTTTAGGTGCTATCTTCTTGAGTGTTATCGCAATCCTTCCTATTATTGTAGGAAATGTAGGCGGTATCAATGTGTCTTTGGGTGGTACATCTATCCTAATTATGGTTGGTGTTGCTCTTGATACAGTTCAAAATCTTGAGTCTCAGATGATGATGCGCCATTACAAGGGCTTCCTTGATTAATAGGAGTAGATAATGAAACTGATATTATTAGGAGCCCCGGGTGCAGGAAAAGGCACTCAGGCAGAGATAATCTCTGAAAAATTCAGTATCCCCACTATTTCCACGGGTAATATTATCCGTGCAGCCCTTAAAGAGGGCACCGAGATGGGGCTGAAAGCTAAAGCTTATATTGATAAGGGTGAGTTGGTTCCGGATGAGGTCGTAATAGGCATCATTAAGGAGCGCTTGTCCGAAAGCGATTGCCAAGGCGGATTTATTCTTGATGGTTTCCCGCGTACAATTCCACAGGCTAAGGCACTTGATACTATGGGTATTGCTATTGATGCTGCTCTTTCCATTGAGGTTATGGACAGCGAAATAGTAAAGCGTATGTCAGGTAGAAGAGTTTGTGAGAAATGCGGAGCAAGTTATCATACCGAATATAAGAAACCGGCAGTTGAGGGCGTTTGTAATACCTGTGGCGGAAAGCTTGTTATCCGTAAGGACGATGAGCCGGAAACAGTTCTTAATAGACTTAATGTTTATCATGAACAGACCGAGCCGTTAAAGGATTACTATAAAGCCCAGGAAAAGTTGCTTATAGTTGAGGGACAGGATGATGTTGCTGACACAACTGCTCTTGTGCTAAAAGCACTTTCGGAGATATAAGCTATGATAGTGCTTAAAACCGAACGAGAGCTTTCTATTATGCGGGAAGCTTGTAGAATATCGGCACAAGCATTAAATTTAGTTGGTAATGCGGTAGAGCCCGGTATAACAACCGGAGAGCTTGATGAGATAGCCGAAAAATTCATAAGAAGTAAGGGAGCAGTTCCCAACTTTAAGAATTATGAAGGCTATCCGGCAACCGCATGTATATCAATCAACAACGAGGTAATTCACGGCATACCGAGCAAAAAACGCAAAATTTGTGCAGGGGACATCGTCAGCGTTGACCTTGGTGCAAAGTTTGAAGGGTATCATGGCGATAATGCCGCCACTTTTGCCTGTGGGGATGTTTCACCCGAGGCAAAGCGGCTGATGGATGTAACGAAGCAAAGCCTTTATGAAGGAATTGCGGCGGCTCGTTCCGGCGGCAGAATCGGAGACATAGGATACGCAGTGCAGAAGTATGTTGAGGATAGGGGATTTTCGGTAGTTCGGGATTTTGTCGGACACGGCATAGGAACCGAAATGCATGAACCCCCGGAGGTACCTAATTTTGGCACTCCCGGCAGAGGAATAAGACTGCTTCCGGGTATGACCATAGCCATAGAGCCAATGGTTAATGCCGGAAAACACGGAGTATCGGTTCAGCCGGACGGATGGACTGTTCTTACCCGTGATGGTTCACTTTCTGCTCACTTTGAGCATACGGTTGTAATAACTCGCGAAGGTGCAAAAATACTTACGCAGGAGTAATTACAGTTATATTAAGTAAACTTATATTTAGGGAGAGAAAAATATGTCAAAATCAGATATGATAGAAATTGAAGGAACCGTTGTTGAGGCTATGCCAAACGCAATGTTCAAGGTAGAAATCCAGGGTGGACATCAAATACTTGCCCATATTTCGGGAAAGCTTCGTATGAACTTTATACGAATTCTTCCGGGAGATAAGGTAACGGTAGAGATGTCGCCGTATGACCTGTCAAAAGGACGCATTACTTGGCGTTCAAAATAATAGGTAAAATTTTTAGGAGGTAAATCCAAATGAAAGTCAGACCTTCTGTAAAAAGGATTTGCGAAAAATGCAAAGTCATTAAGCGTAAGGGTAAAATCATGGTTATTTGTGAGAACCCGAAGCACAAACAGCGTCAGGGTTAATTTACTCAAAACTTTAAATGGAGGTGCTTTTATAAATGGCACGTATTGCTGGTGTTGACCTTCCGAATGAGAAGCGAGTTGAAATAGGACTCACTTACATTTACGGAATAGGTCTTACAACATCTAAAAAAATCCTTGCCGATACCGGTATAAATCCGGATATCCGTGTAAAGGATTTGTCAGAGGAAGATATTTCCAAGCTTCGTGAGTACATCGACCACAACCTTCAGGTAGAAGGCGACCGTCGTCGTACCATAGCTCTTGACATTAAAAGACTTATTGAAATCGGTAGTTATCGCGGACTTCGTCATCGTAAGGGACTTCCCGTAAGAGGACAGCGTTCAAAAACAAATGCTCGTACTCGTAAGGGTCCGAAGAGAACGATAGCTAACAAGAAAAAGTAAGTAGGAGGAAGAATAAATGGCTACTGCTAAGAAAACGACCGGTTCACGCCGTCGTCGTGAAAAGAAAAATATTGAACGCGGTGCTGCTCATATTCAGTCAACCTTCAACAACACAATAGTAACTATTACCGATACACAGGGTAATGCTCTTTCTTGGGCATCTGCCGGTGAACTCGGATTCCGTGGTTCTAAGAAGTCTACTCCTTTTGCAGCACAAAGTGCAGCAGAAATGGCAGCAAAGGCAGCAATGGAGCACGGTTTAAAGACTGTTGAAGTTTATGTTAAAGGTCCCGGTGCTGGACGAGAAGCTGCTATCCGTGCTTTGCAGTCAGCAGGTCTTGAGGTAAATATGATTAAAGATGTTACCCCGATTCCTCATAACGGCTGCCGTCCTCCCAAGAGAAGACGCGTATAATTTAATTACAAAACTATTGTTACAAATTTTTTGGAGGTGTAACAGATGGCAAGATATACCGGTGCAGTTTGCAGACTTTGTCGTCGTGAAGGACAAAAGTTGTTCTTAAAGGGCGAACGCTGCTATTCTGATAAATGTTCGATTGGTATAAGAGGTTATGCTCCGGGCCAACACGGACAGGGTAGAAAGAAGTCATCCGAATACGGCTTGCAGCTTCGCGCAAAGCAGACTGCAAGAAGATTCTATGGTGTTCAGGAAAATCAATTCCGTCATTATTTTGAAGTTGCTGAAAGAAAGCAGGGCGTTACAGGCGATAATCTTTTAAGAATTCTTGAAAGTCGTCTTGATAATGTTGTTTACAGAGTAGGCTTTGCTTCTTCAAGAGCAGAAGCAAGACAGCTTGTAGGCCACGGCCACTTTGAAGTTAACGGAAGTCGTGTAGATATTGCTTCATATCTTCTTAAAGCAGGCGATGTTGTTTCGGTATGCGAAAAGGCTCGCGGCACAGAAAAGATGAAGGCAGTTATCGAAGCTAACGGTGCAAAGCCTGTACCACAGTGGATTGATGTTGACCGTGATAAGCTTGAAGCAAAGGTTATCAATCTTCCTACAAGAGAGCAGATTGAGGCTCCTGTTGAAGAACAGCTTATTGTCGAATTCTATTCAAGATAATAGACCTAAATCACAATACAATCCGCATTATGTATTGTGTATTAAAATTTTTCTATGCGGAGAAACGGAGCTTTTAAATGATAGAAATTGAAAAGCCCAGAATTGACACTCTTGAGCTTACTGATGACGGTAAGTACGGCAAGTTCGTCATGGAACCTCTTGAGAGAGGATATGCTACAACTCTCGGAAACAGCATGAGAAGAGTTCTTCTTTCCATCCTCCCGGGCGTTGCAGTTACTTCAATTAAGATTGACGGTATTGTTCATGAATTTTCCACCATTCCCGGTGTAAAAGAAGATGTAACTGAAATCGTATTAAATCTTAAAGGCTTAATAGCAAAGCTTCATTGCGATGAGCAAAAGAAGATTTATATTGAAGCTGAAGGTCCGTGCGTAGTTACCGCTGCTGACATCAAAGCAGATTCAGAGGTAGAAATTCTTAATCAGGATATGTATATCGCTACTCTTGACGAGGGTGCAAAGCTCAATATGGAGATGACTCTCGAAAAAGGTAGGGGCTATGTTCCGGCAGAGCAAAACAAGCCGGCACAGAACGTTATCGGTGTAATTCCGATTGACTCGATTTACACACCTGTTCTTAAAGCTAACTTTACCGTTGACAATACCCGTGTTGGTAATGTTGTAGATAAAGGCAAGCTTACCCTTGAGGTATGGACTGATGGTTCAATCAAAGCAAATGAGGCAATTTCTCTTTCTGCTAAGATTCTTATTGAACATTTTGAATTATTCCTTGACCTTACAGAGGGTGTTAGTGAGACCGAAAACATTTTAGCCGAAAAGAAAGAAGAAGGCAGAGAAAAGGTTCTTGACCTTACTATTGACGAACTCGACCTTTCGGTTAGAAGTTATAACTGCTTAAAGCGTGCCGGAATTAATACGGTACAAGACCTAATCAATAAGTCGGAAGACGATATGATGAAGGTTAGAAATCTCGGTCGCAAATCTCTTGAAGAGGTAATTGCGAAGTTAGATTCCTTTGGCTACGGTCTTAAAAAGGATGACGAATAAGAAAAGGAGTGATATAAATGCCGGGTACTCGTAAACTTGGAAGAACCAGTGATCAGAGAACTGCTATGCTTCGTGCAATGGTTACTTTCCTTTTGGAAAACGGAAAGATTGAAACAACCGAAACACGCGCTAAAGAAGTAAGATCAATGGCAGAGAAGTATATTACACTCGCTAAGACTAACAATCTTCATAGCAAGCGTCAGGCTATGGCTTTTATTACTAAGGAAGAAGTTGTTGTTAAATTATTTAACGAAATAGCTCCTAAGTATAAGGATGTTAACGGTGGTTACTGCCGTATAACAAAGACCGGCCCTCGCCGTGGCGATGCTGCAGAGATGGCAATTATCGAGTTGATTTAATCTTCTCAATATGTTAGTGCTCACATCTTCAACTATTCTTTGAATAATCGGGAGTGTCCCGAGATGATGTGTGTACTAAAGAAAACAATTTACGGTGAAGCAGAGTTTTTTAACTTTGCTTCACTTTTTTGTTTTGTCCGTAAAAACATGTTAAGATTGTTGACATATAAAAGTAAAAAAGATATAATAAGCATATTAATGGCAAAAATTGAAAGAACAACCGTTTTTATTAAGGTTGATTTAAAGTTAAGGTGAAAAAGATGATAGATTTCAACGAAAAGACAAAAGTTTTTACCCTTAGTACAAACAATACTACTTATGCGATAGGGTTGCTTGACAATGTATTACCTATTCATATTTATTGGGGCAAAAAACTTATAAACCCAATAAGCGAAAATTGGAAAGACAGATATTATGCCCGTTCCCTTTCTCCTTTGGATTACGGCAAGTATTCTACCAATTATCTTCCGTTGGAATTTTCTCCTTACGGTGGCGGAGACTCAAGAGTTTCTTCCTTTTCGGCGCTTTATTCGGACGGCAGTCGAGTTACAAAGGTTAAGTATAAAGGTTACGAAATAACATTCGGTAAGCCGGAGCTTGAGGGACTTCCGGCAACCTATGCGGAAAAAGGCGATAAGGTTAAGACTCTCACTTTAACTCTTGTTGATGAACTCAAAAATATGGAATTCTTATTATATTATTCGGTTTTTGAGGAGTTTGATATAATTACAAGAAGTGTTAAAATAATAAATAACGGCGACACCGCAAAGCTTCATAATGTTCTCGGCGTCAATGTGGATTTTTTCGGTGCACAAAGCAGTGATGTTATTCATCTTGACGGTGCTTGGGCAAGGGAAAGAGCAGTCGCAAGAAATCCGATTGTACCCGGAAATCAGAGTATTGAAAGCCGAATTGGTGCAAGTAGTGCGTATCACAACCCCTTTATTGCTGTTTGCGAAAGGAATGCAACCGAAAACCGGGGTGATGTTTACGGATTGAACTTAGTTTACAGCGGAAATTTCTATGCCGGTGTTGAACTGAATTCTTACGGTTGCATAAGAAGTTATATCGGCATTAACCCTCATGAATTTGAATGGATACTTGAAAAGGGAAGGTCTTTCCAAACACCTGAGGCTATTCTTGTTTATTCTGACGAGGGACTTTCCGGAATGTCCAGAAGGTTTAATAAAATTATAAGAAAGCGTGTTTGTCGCGGAAAGTATAGAGATGCCGAAAGATTTGCTTTAATTAATAACTGGGAGGCTACATACTTCGATTTCAACGAGGATAAAATTGTAGAAATTGCCAAGAAAGCCAAGGAAATCGGCGTGGATACCATGGTGCTTGACGACGGTTGGTTCGGACGAAGAAAGGATGATACCTCCGGTCTTGGCGATTGGGTTGAGATGCCGGAGCGTTTGCCAAACGGAATAGACGGTCTTTGTAAAAAAATCAATGACCTTGATATGCGTTTCGGTCTTTGGTTTGAGCCGGAAATGGTTAATCCCGACAGTGAACTTTTTGAAAATCATCCGGATTGGATAATACATACAAAGGGTAGAGAGCCCAGCAAAACAAGAGGTCAATACACCCTTGACCTTTCAAGAAAAGATGTTTGTGATTATATTGTTTCGGCAGTCGGAGCAATACTAAAAAAAGCAAATATTGAGTATGTAAAATGGGATATGAACAGATATATGTCCGAGGTGGGCTCGGCTTTGCTTCCCGCCGAAAACCAAGGCGAAGTTATGCATAGGTATATATTGGGACTTTATTCCGTTCTTGAACAACTCACAAGTAAATTTCCTAATGTTTTATTTGAGGCTTGTGCCAGTGGCGGAAGCCGTTATGACTGCGGAATACTTTATTATATGCCACAGGTTTGGACAAGCGATGATACCGATGCGGTCGAGAGAATTAAAATACAATACGGAACAAGTTTTGTTTATCCCTATTCATCTATGGGTGCGCATGTTTCGGCGTGTCCTAACCATCAAATCGGACGCACAACACCCTTTGATATGCGTTGCAATGTGGCGATTTCGGGACAATTCGGCTTTGAACTTGACCTTAATAAGTGTAGCAAAGAGGAAATAGAAACAGCAAAAAAAGCAGTTGAGAATTATCATAAATGGGGAGAGGTTTTCCACAAAGGAGACCTATATAGGCTTCGTTCACCCTTTGATACCACAACGGCTGTCAACCAGTTTATTTCAGAGGATAAGCAAACCGTTTTAGTTTGCATTTATCCCTACAGCCTAATTCCCAATGCTCCGGATGACTATATTAAGCTTGAGGGCTTAGAGGAAGATGCAATCTACGAAATAGACGGAAAGCGTTTCGGCGGAGATTATCTTATGAATATGGGTATTTGGCATAAAAACGACTTAGAGTATAAGACACAGATTATTGAGATAAAAAAGGTAAATTGATTTATAGGAGAAAGCATTATGGACATTAAGATTAATCATGATTATCATATACATTCACATTTATCCCTTTGTTCGGGAAATCCAAATCAAAACAAGGATGCTATACTTAAATATGCAAAGGATAACGGACTAAACGAGATTTGCCTTACAGACCATTTTTGGGACAGCAAAGTTGATATAAAGGATGAGTTTAAGCACTGCGGAGGATACGAGTTTTATTATCCGCAGGATTATAAACATATAACGGAAAGTTTACCCTTGCCGCAAGATGAGAATGTAAAATTCTTTTTCGGTTGCGAAATCGAAATAAGTGCTGACGGAACGCTGGGAATTACTAAAGAAACTATGGATAAGTTGGATTTTATTATTATTCCCACCACCCATTTGCATATGTTGGGATTTACCATAACCGAAGAAGATGCAAAGTCTCTCGAAAAAAGAGCCGAGCTTTGGGTTAGCCGCTTCAGAGATGTATTAAATATGGATTTACCCTTTGAAAAAATCGGTTTTGCCCACCTGACCTGCAGACTTTTGGCTCCAAACGATTGGAAAGACCATATAGCGGTGTTAAATATGATATCCGACGAGGATTTAAAGGACCTTTTCTCAAAAACAGCCCGATTAGGTGCCGGAGTGGAAATAAATCTTAACGAACCCTCAAGATACGAAAACGAAAAAGACCTTGACGATGTAATGAGAATATATAAAATTGCCAAAGAGCAGGGTTGTAAATTCTATTTCGGAAGTGATGCTCATACTCCCGGCGAATTTGAAAAGGTTACGGAAAAATTCAAATTCTATGCGGATAGAATAGGCATAACAGAAGAAATGAGATATAGAATTCCCCGACCGTAAATTTTGGAGTGAGAAAATGAAAAACATAGCCGAAATAGATAAAAATTTCAGCCTGAAATCCACAATAAACAAAGATGGAATGGCATTTTACGATATAGATGACAAACCGTTTAAAATATACGGTGTTAAAAAATATGACGGCAAATATTTAAGAATTCCGGAAAGTGTGGCAAACAGCATTAGCCAAGAACTTGCTCATCTTAATACCAATGCCGCCGGGGGCCGAGTTCGCTTTAAGACAAACAGCAAAAAAATTGCTATTATTGCCAAGCTTTATAATATCGGCACAATGTCCCATTTTGCCTTTAGCGGTTCTGTGGGATTTGATGTTTATGCGAAAAAAGACGGCGAGCCCGAGGAAAGCTTTGTAGGTGCATATATACCTACTACCGATTGTCCCGCCACCCTTCAAAGAGATATTGCGTTGCTTGACGATTCCCTAAAAACAATAACAATTAACTTTCCCCTTTATACAGCGGTGGAAAGTTTGTTAATCGGCGTGGAGGAAGACAGCGTTTTAGAAGAGGCTTCGGATTATAAAATTTCAAAACCCGTTGTATATTACGGCTCATCAATCACCCAGGGCGGATGCGCATCAAGACCGGGCAATTCTTATCAGGGGTTTATTTCAAGATATTTTGATTGTGATTACATAAATTTGGGATTTTCGGGAAATGCAAAAGGCGAAACTGAAATAATGGAGTATATGAAAAATATACCTATGTCGGTTTTTGTATATGACTATGACTATAATTCTCCCGATTCGGAACATTTAAAAGCCACCCACGAAAGAGGTTTTAAAATAATAAGGGAAGCAAATCCCGAAATGCCTGTAATCATAATGTCAAGACCTAAATATATACTTAGCGCCGAAGAGGAAAAAAGGAAAAATATTATTAGGACCACTTACGAAAACGCAGTGAAAAACGGCGATAAAAATGTTTGGTTTTTAGACGGCAAAGAGTTAATGAATATAGCAAAATCAACCGGAACGGTAGACAACTGCCATCCCACAGATTTGGGATTTTATTCTATGGCACAGGCACTTATAGGAGTATTTAAAAACATATTTAATTAAGGGGGCTCTTTTGTGGAAAAGAATAATATCAATAATTCTCTTGCAAAAAAGTTTTTATTAGACGGGGAAGTTGTTTCGCTTGAAAAAACGGGAAACGGACATATCAACAACACCTATCTTGTAACCACAAATAAGAATAAAAGATATATTCTACAGAGAATAAGCGATGCCTTTGATATTAAGGGGCTTATGAAAAATATTGACGCGGTTACTTCCTTTATGGCACTTAAGGCTGAAAATCCCGAGAGGCAAATGCGACTTATACATACGATTGATGATAAAAGCTATTATGCCGACGAAACCGGTAACTATAGGGTTTTCACATTTGTAGAAGATAGTATTTGTTTAGACGCACCTACAACAACCGGAGATTTTTTTGAAAGTGCAGTGGCTTTCGGAAGATTTCAAAAGCTTTTAGAGGATTTTCCTGCCGAAACTCTTTTTGAACCCATAAAGAATTTCCATAATACACCTGACAGATATAGGATTTTCAAGGAAACCGTAGCCCTTGATAAGATGGATAGAGTAAAAGAAGTAACAGCTGAAATCGATTTTGCTCTCAAAAGAGAGGAAGAAGCCGGAATACTTCAAAAAATGAGAGAAAACGGCGAAATTCCGGTTAGAGTAACCCATAATGACACCAAATTAAATAATGTTTTGCTTGATAAATATTCAAGGAGAGCCCTTTGTGCTATTGATTTGGATACGGTTATGCCGGGACTCTCGCTTTATGATTTCGGTGATGCCATAAGATTTGGTGCCGCAACTGCCCCGGAAGATGAAAAAGACCTTTCTAAAATGACGGTAGACCTTGATATGTTCAGGGCATTTACAATAGGATACATAAATTCCTGTGAGTTAGAGGAAAGCGAAATTGAAAATTTGGCGCTTGGTGCGAAAATTATGACTTTGGAGTGCGGTGTCAGGTTTTTAACCGACTATCTTGACGGCGATAATTATTTTTCCACCTCCTATGAGGGACAAAATCTTGATAGATGCCGCACCCAGTTTAAGCTTGTCGCTGAAATGGAAAAGCACTTTGATGAGATGCGGGAAATTGTAAGATATGAGTATAAAAACCCAAAGACAATATAAAAGCAAAGGAAAAAAGATGAAAATTAAAAACGGAATTTTGATATTTTCGGTTATCCTGATGGTGTGCTCTTTGTGCGGCTGTAAAAACGATTGCATTGTTGAGGGCAAGAAAAAGGGTTTGGATTTTGTTTTTTCCTATAAAACCCAAGAAGAACGAATAGAACAAAGCGGAAAAACCATAGAGCTAATCGGCGCTGTAAGCAAGGTCGGAGGTCAGGAAACAATTGACAATTCCTTTGAGGTGGAGTCTTATATAGAGATTGCCACCGATAAAGAAAATGGCGTTTATTTTGTCGAAACTACCGGACAAAAGATTGCGCAGGAACTTAAAAAAGGAGATAGGGTAAGGGTAAAAGGTAGAATATCGTTTCTCTCAAAAGACAGATGCACTGTTGCAAACCATTACCCCGATGACCAAAAGATAAGCATTGAAATAGTTGAATAAAGGAAAATTCCCCGTTGCGAATTTGCAACGGGGAATTTATTATTTTTTCAAAGATTTCCGATATTTTTCAGGAGAAAGACCGACATACCTTCTGAAAACCGTACTAAAGTAAAGCGGGTCTTCAAAGCCCAGCGCCGCAGCAATTTGTCCGATTGAGTTATTGCTTTGTAAAAGGATTTTTGCCTTTTCAATTCGGGAAAAATTCACATACTTCATAGGCGACATATTCTGATATTTTTCAAAATATCTTGTTAGGGTTTTGGTAGAAACATTGGCATAGGTGGCTATATCTAATAGGGTTAATTTTTTGCTTAAATGGTCGTCAACATACTTAACTGCCTTTAAATATTCCGAGGAGATTTCGTTTTTAACAATTTCCCTGTTTTTGGCTCTTGCAATGGTTAATAAAAGTTCGTTAATATGGAGTGAATTAAGTTGATTTGAGTATTCGTCTATTGATTTGAGGTTTGAAATCATCATTTTAAAGAGGGATTCCGTTCGCTTGGCGGGTAAGGATTCCACAACCCTTGCGTTAAGTAATGTGTTGTTTTGCAAAAGAAGATTAGTGGCGGAACCGTTGAAATGCACCCAAAAAATATCCGCATGTTCTTTAAGGAAGTATTTGTATCTTTGATACTCCTTGGGACGGTAAATGAGACAACTGCCGGCAGGGGCAATTTGTTCTTGGCCGTCCTCCAAATAATGAATACAACCTTGCTTTACAAAAAGCACCTGATAGTCGGAACGAGAGTCGTGTACCGTGTCAAAAAAATCCAGTGTCAGGGGCTTGTAGTGTCCTGCGCTGATAACAAAAAGCAACTGACCGGGCGGTGCATAGTCTACATCTTCGTAATATCTCACATCCCTGTAATAATAGGCGGCGTTCATCAACATATAGTATGACCTCCAAGCACAAAATCTACTTCTTGTGTTTAGTTTAACATATTGCAATATTAAAATCAAGGCAATATTTGGCATAATTGTCCTTTTTTGTTTTAAGAAACGGCAGAAATAACGGTTTTTTCAAAAATATTGTCCTTTTTTCAAATAAATAGGTGTAAAAAATGTCTATAAGACCTATGTAAAAATTGTCGTAATTTTGGTACAATAATACTGCGGAATAGTCTCGCTTTTATTAATGTTGCATAATTTTTAATAAAAACACCGTTTTTTGTCAGGAGAAGGATAGATTTGTTAGATATCGGCAGAATAATGCTACACAGCCAAGAAGGAACAAAGAAAAATTGCATAACCGATTATAAAATAAAAGACTGCGGAAATGTGAAAGCATTTTACATAGACGCCGGTTGCGACAGTGCACTTGACAGTGATATGGGATGCACGGTTGATTTTATTCCTAAGAATGTAAAGCGGTGGATGGTGGATTATCGCCATGCCGAATTTTGGTGTCGTCCGGGATTCGGAAAAGACTTCAAGGATATTCCCGATAATACCCAAGGCTTGTTTTGTGAAAAAAACGACGGTAATTATATAGTATTTCTACCGGTGGTAGATGAGAAATATAAATGCTTCTTTGAGGGCACCGAGGACGGATTTGTACGGGCAAGATTGTTTAGTTGGTATGAGGATTTAAAGGAGTGTAAAACCCTTGCCTTTGTTTATGCCGAAGGGAATAACCCGTACGAATTGATGAGACAGTGTGCCAAAGCCGGAGTAGAGCTTTTGGGAAACAGAATAAAGCTTATTGAAGAAAGAGAATATCCGGAAATATTTGAATATCTCGGCTGGTGCAGTTGGGACGCATTTGAAATCAGGGTAGGAGAAGAAAACATAGACCAAAAGTGCAGAGAGTTTAAAGAGAAAAATATTCCTGTAAAATGGGCTATAATTGATGATATGTGGGCTGAAGTTCACGATTTCTATGATGCTCCTTACAAAACAAGACAGGAAATGTTCAAGTTAATGCATTCCTCAAGGCTTTACTCCTTCAAAGCCGACCCCAAGAGATTTCCCGGCGGACTTAAAAAGTGCATTGAAAATGTAAACAGCTACGGTATTAAGGTGGGTATGTGGCACCCCACAACAGGCTATTGGCTGGGAATAGATAAAGACGGCGAGATTTATAAAGAACACAAGGACCTATTGTTACAGGTCAACCAAGATATGGTTATCCCGTCATACGAAAGAGAAAAGGCGTATAAATTTTACGATGCATTTCATAGTTATTTAGAAGAATGTAATACCGAGTTTGTCAAGATTGACAATCAAAGTATGACAAGAAGGTTTTATCAAAAATATGCACCGGTAGGTCAGGTTGCAAGACAGTTCCACGATGCTATGGAGCAATCGGTAAAAGAGCATTTCGGCGGAAAAATGATAAACTGTATGGGTATGGCAAGTGAAGATATGTGGAACAGAAGCGATAGCCCGATTTCCAGATGCAGTGATGATTTTCAGCCGGAGGACAGAGCTTGGTTTACGAAACATATTTTGCAGTGCTCGTATAACTGCTTGGTGCAAGGTCAGTTTTATATATGCGATTGGGATATGTGGTGGACTGATGACGGTCAGGCGGTTAAGAACAGTGTAATTCGTGCAATAAGCGGCGGACCGATTTATGTCAGCGATACGCTTAATAGAAGCCGAGCCGAAATATTGAAGCCTTTATGCTTTGATGACGGTAGGATTTTAAGATGTGATAGACCGGCAGTTCCGGCAAGGGAATCTTTGATGGAAGACCCCACCGACAGCGGAAAGATTTTCAAGCTTCAAAATACGGCAAACGGTTGCGGAATACTTGCCGTGTTTAATCTCGATAAAGAAAACGGCAAGGTAACAGGCAGTATTTCTTCAAGAGATATTGAAGGGCTTGTTGGAGAAGAATTCGGATTTTACGAATACTTCAGCAAAGAATTAGTTGTTAAGAAAAAAGACGAATGCTTCGGTATAGAGCTTGAGGATAACGACCGATTTAAGATATTTGTAATAGTTCCTTTGGAAAACGGAAACGGAATGATTGGCAGAATAGATAAATTCATTTCTCCGAAGAGCTTTGAGAAAAATTCCGACGGTTCGTTTAAGTTTATTGAGAACGGACCTTGTGCAAGGATAGAAAACAGAAAACTGATATTTTTTGAAGGGGAGGGTTAAAGTGAATATAAATACATACAAGGTAAAAAAGCAAACAAGTAAAGCTTTTGCTTCTGTAATAAGATATCTGGTATTAATCGGCTTTGCTTATATTCTGTTTTACCCATTCCTTTTTATGTTTGTCAATTCTTTTAAGACCGCAAGCGACTGGTTAGACCCAACGGTTGAATGGTTGCCGAAGGTGCTGACCTTAAACAATTATAAGGCATCAATCAAGGTTTTAAATTATTTTGCAGCACTTTTCAGCACCTTTAAAAACGAAATCATTTCGGCGCTTATTTCTTTCTTAACCTGTGCTCTTGCAGGATACGGTCTTGCAAGATTTGATTTCAGGGGAAAGAAATTCTTAACCGGAGTAATGATTCTTTGTATTTTAGTTCCCGACCCGGTAATAATGATAGCTTCTTATGATAACTTCCGTCATTTGGACTTTTTGGGAATTTTGGATTTCTTCTCAAATGTAACCGGATACGAATTAAGACCTAATTTGATTGATACACCCTTTGTTTTCTGGGTTCCGGCATTGTTAGGTGTGGGACTTAAAAACGGATTGTTTATCTACATATACACCCAGTTTTTCAAAGGACTTCCGAAAGAACTTGAAGAAGCCGCTTGGATTGACGGAGCAGGACCTATAAAGACCTTCTTTAAAATTGTTTTGCCCTCTTCCGGCTCGGCGACAATAACGGTTTTGGTATTCTCGGTTGTGTGGTACTTCAACGATTATTACCAATCTCAAATTTATCTTTCGGATAAATATCCTTTAAGCGTAATGCTTGCCAATATAACAGCCAATGTGTCTTCGGATGTTACTCAAAACTTTAAGTTGTCCCTCGGCACATTATTGCTGACAAGTGCATTTATTGCCATAGTACCGCTGTTAATTTTCTTCTTGCTGTTGCAGAGAAAATTCGTACAAAGTATAGCCACCTGCGGTATCGTAGGTTGATATAAAAAATGGAGGAAAATATTATGAAAACAAACATTACTCGTCTTATTTGTCTGTTGCTTACACTTGCAGTAATTTTTGCTGCATTTGCAGGTTGCGAAAAGAGAACCACCAACACAATTGTTGATGGCGAAGATGAAACATTTGATGCGGCAGATGATGAGACAACAGAAGATGCGGACGATGCTGATGACGGCGACACCGACGGCGACTCAAAGTCAAGCAAGAAATCAAGCAAGAAAACAACAAGCAAATCTTCAAAGTCTTCTACTAAGACAACATCGGTTGCCGAGGTAAACAGCAGTGTTGCAAACAATGAAGCAACTGTAAAAGAAAATCAAAAGAATGCCGTAAAGGATGCTGACAGCCTTTCACAGGAAGAACTTATTAAGTCCATTCCTAAGTCGCTTAAGGGCAAGACCGTTACGGTTATGTCTTGGAACCCGATTAAGGATGTAACCGGTGCCGAAACCGTAGTAAGCAATTTTGAAAAGCAAACCGGAATTAAGGTTGAATGGAAGCAAAAGGCTTACGAAAACTACGATTCCGAAATAGTTGCCGCTATTAACTCAGGCAACTCTCCCGACATTATCCGTTATTTCTGTCCGGCAATCGGCCGTATGGCATTGACACAGGATGCAAAGAGTGCAACGGGTTATGATTTCAAGGGCAGCATTTGGGATAAGAATGTAACAAGCGCATATACGGTAAAGGGAAAGATTTACGGTGTAAACCTTAAGAATACCTTTAACCAACAGCCAATGGTTGTAGCTTATGCACAATCAACAATTGACAGATATAAGCTTGAAGACCCGTATGAGCTTTGGAAATCGGGCAAGTGGACCTTTGACAAGTTTAAAGAGATTTGCCGTGAATTTAAGGCCGCTACAAATAATCCGGGCTGGATGACATCTTGCCATCTTGATTATATGTTCTTCAGCAATATCCACTTTATTACATTTAACGGTAAGGAGTATATCAACAACACAAATGACTCCAAGTTTGTTAAGGCAATGCAGGAATGTGCAAATATGAGAGACGATATTACCTGCGGAGCAATGAGAGAGCCTGATAAGCTTGAAAACGGAACATACTTGTTTAATACCGATAATATTCTTACATTCCGCAGAACCGACCCGCATTACTCAACACTTAAGGGTAACGATGATTTGTATTGCGTTCCGGTACCGACACAAAAGGGTAAGACATATTATCAGCACTTCTCCGAGTATGAAGCTTACGGATTCCCCAAGGGTTGTAAGAACGGCGCAGGAGCATATTTCTTCCTTCGTTACTATCTAAACAAAGACAACTATGATGCAAACACCTTCTTCAACAATAAGCAGACAATGGAAGTTTATAATTGGTGTATGTCTCAAAATAATATCGACTACACAATCGAAAGCACACTAACAAAGGTAGTCGGAAACGAAAATGCTGACTTTGACTCTTTCCTCAGAACGGTTTATAAGGCAGCTCAGGTTCAGAATAAAATCAGCGAAATGCAACCGCTTGTTAAACGAGCCGTACAACAGGCCAACAAGACACTTAACCAACAGTTTAAGTAATATTTCACATAAGGAGAACACAATATGAAAAGGACCATTGCACTTATTACAGCTTTGATTTTAATAATTCTTTGCTGTGGCTGTGGTGATAAAAACGAGGATAATAGTAAGAAAACCTCTTCAAATAGCAGTGTTCAAAGTGAAGATACCGGCGATAACAAAGCAGAAGACGAAGACTCCGAGGATACCGATTCCGAGGAGTCCGAGGCTGACGGCGATACCGATGAAGATACATACGAAGAATACCAAGACGATAATACCGACAAGGGTACAACCGCTTCGAAAAAAACCGGCAAAAGCAGTAAAAAAGAGGTTGTTTCTTTAGGCGATGCCGGAATTTCCAAGGAAGAAATTTCTTTGTATGATTCTTTTAATCCTTCGGACCTTTCTTTGGTTGAGTATAACACATTCGGCTCCACCCTGAAATCAGCATGGAATAAATGCGGTATTATTAAGTCGAGTAAATCCGATGCTGCGGCAACAAAGCTGAGGAATAAAATACTTAACGCAAAGAACACAGCCGAAAACTATAAGATAACCGGAAAAACCTACTATGTTTCCCCCAACGGAGACGACAATAACGACGGCTTAACCGAAAAAACCCCTTTTAAGACTATGGATAGTGCGGCTTTTTCAAAACAGGTAAAGCCGGGCGATGCTGTACTTTTTGAACGCGGCGGCGTATGGCGTTTGACAAACTCAATGAAGTGTAATGACGGCGTTATTTACGGTGCCTACGGAAAGGGCGACAAGCCTACAATTTGTATGTCAACATATAACTATGCCGACAAGAGATACCGTAACCGAAGAAAACGGCGAAATACAGGAAGATGTGGATTACGGTGATGAGGGCGAAGAGTACGAGTACGAAGAAGAGTACGAGGATGAAGACCAAGACGACGCAGAAGACCAAGAAAAGGACGAAGTAGAAAAGAAACCGTTTGCCATTGTCAAAGGTGTGCTTTATGATGCCGATGGCAATAAAATGAGTGGCATTCTTATCCATATAAGAGATAACGGTGCAGCCCGTACCGACGAAAACGGCGAGTTTATCTTTGACCATCTTACAAACTTGGGCAATAAGGATGTTTATGTTGTGTTGTCTGACAAATCTGAATATGTCTTCAGAAAGGTTAACCTTGTGGCAGGAAAGGGCACCAAGATTACCTTGGTATATGACGACGGCTCATCGGCAATATCCACCGGCGCCTTAATCGCAATTATTTCCGGTGGCGGCGCTGTATTAGCTGCGGCAATTGTTTTGGCATTATTAATGCTTAAGAAAAAGAAATTACTCTTTTTTAAGTAATAATAGTAAAACATACTAATCAATAAGGAAAAGAGGTCGATTCGGCTTCTTTTCCTTGCTGTGTTTATAATATTTAAAGTGTTGTTGGGTGAAAGTATGCTTAAATTCTCTCCTGCGGTATTTGCCGTAAATAAAGAATATCAAATAATGGTACCTGTTACTGTTCCGTCCCTTATGTGGGTAAGGGTCGGCGATAAGGAATATTTTGATGAATCTAACGGGATTATGCGGTCCCTTACCGAAATTCACAGAATTAAGGTGCCTATGGAAGAGCTGGACCGTGCGGGAGGATATACTGTTTGTGAGAGAGAGCTGATAGAACGAAAACCGTATTTCCCCACAAGCAAAGAAACAAAGTGTTACGAATGCAAATTTTATCCTGTAAAAAAAGAGTCGGGTATAAGAGCATATCATATTGCCGATGCTCATAATCATATAGACGGACCTGTCTTAGCTGCAAAAACTTTCGGAAAAATTGATTTTCTTATTATGAACGGCGATATTCCCGACCATAGCGGGAAAATAGAAAACTTTAATACTATTTACGAGATAGCATCAAAAGTTACAAAAGGAGAAATTCCTATTGTATTTTCAAGGGGTAATCACGATTTAAGAGGATTTTATGCCGAAAAAATGGCAGAATATACCCCAAGTGAAAACCTTAATACATATTATACTTTTTCTTTAGGCTCGATTTGGGGAATTGTCCTTGATTGCGGAGAGGATAAGACAGACCGACACGAAGAATACGGTGGAACGGTTGCCTGTCATGGCTTTAGGGTTCGTCAAACCGATTTTATCAAAGAGGTAATTAAAAAAAGAGAGTATGAAAATCCGCAAATAAAAACAAAGCTTGTTATTTCCCATAACCCTTTTACATATCTTCAAAAACCGCCCTTTGATATTGAAAAGGAAGTCTTTTCCCAATGGGCGAAGCTTTTAAAGGATTATGTTAAGCCGGATATTATGATAAGCGGACATATTCACGGGGTATTTATTAAACAGCCGGGAGAAGATTTTGACCATTTAGGTCAGCCTTGTCCCTTGGTTATCGGCTCTGATATAAAAGGCGATTATTTTGTAGGTGCCGGATTTACATTTAACGAAAATAATATTAAGGTAGAAATTACCGATAATGAGAATAAAACACTTAATAGTGTTTCTATATAATTTTTTGTCAGAAAAAAAGAAAGAACGGTAAGCAATATGAAAAGAAAAATCGGCATTTCGATAGGTGCTTTACAAACCGTATACGGCGACAAAGAAGCTCTTAGAATTTCAAAAGAAGTGGGGGCTGATTCGGTAGACTTCACCTTAGAATTCGACACCAATGATTACAGAAACAAGGATTGTGTTTATTGTAAAGGCGAAGAAGCCGTTTTTGAATACTATTCGGAATTAAAGGAATATGCCGATAGCATAGGGCTTATTATTGGGCAAACCCACGGAAAGATGCCGGGATTTAGGAATATTAAGGAAGAGGACGATGCCTTAATAGAAAATACTCGGCTTGACTGTATTGCAACAAAGGCTTTAGGTTCGCCGGTTTGTGTTGTTCATAATGCCACATCAATATTTTTGGGTGCTAATCCCGATAGGGAACTTATGCAAAGCTTAAGTTTTGATATGTTTTCAAGAATGATTCCCTTTGCAAAGGAAAACAATATTAAGATAGCAACCGAAACCTTCGGAGATGCGGTTAGGTATTCTGCGGTTGACTTTTTCGGCGATATAAACGAATTTAAAGAAGCCTACAAAAGAATAAAAGATGTGGAAGAATTAAAGGATTATTTCACAATTTGTGTGGATACCGGACATTCAAACAAAGCTATGAGATACGGAAATCCCACTCCGGCAGATGTAATAAGACAGCTGGGAAAAGATGTAACGGTTTTACATCTTAACGATAACGATACCTTTACTGACCAACATAAAATCCCAATGACGGGAACCATTGATTTCGAGGATGTATTTAATGCTCTTGACGAAATCGGTTATGACGGTATATATAATATGGAACTTAATTTGCGTCATTTCGGTAAGAATTTTATTATAGAAACTGCCGAATTTGCTGTAAAAGTGATGAAAAATATGTTGACCGAAAGATACGGTGAAAATTATTAGTTTTAAGGTGCGTTATGGAAAAAGACATTCAAAAAAAGATTGACGAATTATTAAGCAAAATGACGCTAAGGGAAAAAATCGGACAGTTAAATCAGCCCGAAACTCCCACAGCCGATAAAATAGAAGAATTTAAAGATATGGTGAGAAAAGGCGAAGTGGGTTCTATTCTTATGTCTTGCGGAGCCACTGCCGGTAATGATGCTCAAGGTGCCATTAATGTGGAGTTTTATAATAAACTCCAAAGAATAGCGGTAGAAGAAAGCCCCAATGGCATACCTATTCTTTTTGGTCGTGATGTAATTCACGGACATAATACGGTTTTTCCCATACCTCTTGCCATGACGGCATCTTTTAATGAGGAATTAATAGAAAAATCCTTTATGGATATTGCAAAGGAAGCTTCCAACGATTCTATTCATTGGACATTTACACCCATGCTTGATTTAGCAAGGGACCCAAGATGGGGCAGAATTATAGAGGGACCGGGAGAAGACCCTTATTTAGGGGCTCGTGTTGCCGTAGCCGCAGTCAGAGGACTGCAGGGAAACAATGTTTCGGATAAGGACAAAATTCTTGCCTGTGCCAAACATTATATCGGATACGGCGCTTCTGAAGGCGGTAGAGATTATCATAGAACCGAAATAACCGATTATAGTTTGTTTAATTACTATTTACCGGCATTTAAAGGTGCTGTTGATGCCGGAGCATTAACAGTTATGTCGTCTTTTAACGATGTCAGCGGTCAGCCGGTTACTTCAAGCAGGTATTATTTAACCGAAATTTTAAGAAACAAACTTGGATTTATGGGTTTTGTGGT
This sequence comes from Ruminococcaceae bacterium UBA1734, assembly GCA_002315765.1. Classification (GTDB taxonomy): domain Bacteria; phylum Bacillota; class Clostridia; order Oscillospirales; family Acutalibacteraceae; genus UBA737. The sequence continues at coordinate 41,538 of DCIE01000019.1, read as the reverse complement.
ATCCGATTATGATGCGGTTTCCCAACTTAAAAAGCAGGGTGTGGCTCAAGATGAGGAGGACTGTGCCGATATGTCGCTTTCGGCGGGTCTTGATATGGATATGCACGACAGTGTATATTTAAACAACCTTGAAAAATCGGTTAAAGAAAAAAGAATATCCGAAGATATAATTGATACTGCTGTCAGACGAGTGCTTTATGTTAAATTCAAGAAAGGATTATTTGATAACCCTTATTGCGAAAAAAAGGAAATCAACAGGATTTCTCATTTTGAAGATGCTCTTAAAATGGCAGAAGAATCTATAGTGCTTTTGAAGAACGACAACGGACTTTTGCCTCTTAAGAAGGACAAAAAAGTAGGTCTTGTAGGTCCATTTGTTCACGAAAGAAGAAGCCTTTTGGGTAGTTGGACTCTTGACGGAAAAGAGTCGGAAACCCGTAATATTTACGAGGCAATGAGGGAAAAAGCTCCGGGAAAAATTGAGGGTATTACAGGAGTAGGCCTTGGTTGGGACAGCTCGGTTAGATGTATGTTTGAATCGGATGTTGTTGTGCTTTGCTTGGGCGAATCCTGGACGGCAACCGGAGAACATAGGGCCGTTTCCGACATTTCTCTTACGGACGACCAAAAAATGCTTATAAAAAAGGCAAAGCAAACAGGCAAAAAAACCGTTGGAGTGCTGTTTTGCGGCAGACCTATTGAGATGCAGGGGATTGCTGATAATTTTGATGCACTTATATTAGCATGGCACGGCGGAAATATGTGTGCCGATGCGGTGGCAAATATTATTTACGGTGATTGCGTTCCTTCGGGAAGAATGCCTATGACCGCTGTTAGAAAAGCAACCCACATACCGCTTTATTATAATGTAACCTCAAGCGGAAGACCGGTTAATTGCTATTACGGTGAAAATGCCGGAGATTGTTATGTTGACAGTTTGGCAACGCCGTATTATCCTTTTGGGTACGGACTTTCTTATACTGAATTCAGGTATTCTGATATTAGGTGTGATAATCCGCAATTATCGGTGGATAATATCAAGAACGGAAAGAAGTTTATTTTATCCGTTGATGTGGAAAATATAGGTGAATACAATTCAAAAGAAACGGTACAACTTTATATTAACGATAAAGTTGCTTCAATGATGAGACCGATAAAAGAACTAAAGGGATTTAAGAAAATTTTAATTAATAAGGGCGAAAAGGTTTCTGTGAAATTTGAACTTGGATATGAAGAACTGGGTTTCTATCTTTCAAACGGTGAATATACGGTAGAGCCGGGAGAGTTTTCGGTATATATTGGCAAAAACAGTTTGACAAACAGAAGCATAACGATAAAAATAATTTGAGGAGCAGGACTATGCGAATTTATGAAAACCCGCAAAAGACAAGCGATAATAGGGAAAAGGCGATATCTTATTATATACCACAAGGAAAATCCGAATACCATTTGCTAAACGGAGAGTGGGATTTTGCATATTTTAACAGAGATATTGATGTGCCTGAAAAAATAGAAGAATGGGATAAAATTCCGGTTCCGTCTTGTTGGCAAATTGAAGGCTATGACTGTCCTAATTATTCTAATATTAATTATCCTTATCCTTGCGATTTACCCTATGTTCCTGATGATAATCCCTGCGGAGTTTATCGCCGTATCTTTAATCTTGAGGAAAAATGGGGAAGGGTATATTTTTGCCTTGAAGGAGTATCGTCCTGTGCATTTCTTTCGGTAAACGGTAACGAAGTGGGATTTACACAAGGCTCTCGTTTAAGAGCAGTTTTTGATATTACAAAATATATCAAAGAGGGCGAAAACGAAATTGTTGTCAAGGTTTTAAAATGGTGTTGCGGAAGTTATCTTGAAGACCAAGATTCCTTTAGACATAACGGAATTTTCCGAGATGTTTATATTTTGCAAAGACCTAAAAACCATATCAGAGATGTAACAATAATCCCTAATATGGATGGCATTAATGTTAAGCTTGAGGGCACTGCAAAGGTTAAGGTTTATGACGGAGAAAAGGTTTTAGTATCCGCCGGAATGGAAAACGAGTTTAATTACAAACCCGAAAATCCGATTTTTTGGAACGCCGAAAAGCCATTCCTATATCGTGTGGAATTAACAAGAGCAGGGGAAATTATTAATTTCAATGTGGGACTTCGTGATATAAAAATCAGCGACAAATACGAGTTGTTAATAAACGGAGTTTCGGTTAAGCTTCACGGTGTAAACCACCACGATACAAGCAAATTCCGCGGTTGGTATCAAAGTGATGAGGAATTGAGAAAAGACCTTTTGTTAATGAAAGAGCTTAATATTAATTGTATTAGGACTTCCCACTATCCGCCGACACCGAAATTCATCCAAATGTGTGATGAAATAGGCTTTTATGTGATTTGCGAAACCGATATGGAAACCCACGGATTTGCAAGAAGAACCGCCGGAGGAAACGGCTACGATGTTTCTTCTAACGATTGGCCCTGTTCAAGACCTGAATGGGCTAATGAGCATATTGACCGTATGGAAAGAATGGTTGAAACATTTAAGAATAACTGTTCTGTGATTATGTGGTCAACGGGCAACGAATCTGCACACGGTACAAACCATGTTAAAATGATTAATTGGACAAAAGGCAGGGACGACACAAGACTTATTCATTGTGAAGATGCTTGCAGGAAGGGACAATTCCATAACTCCGATGTCTATTCTATGATGTACCTTTCCTTTTCCGATCTTGAGGATGCCGCAAAGTCTAACGATATAAACAGACCGGTTTTCCTTTGCGAATATGCTCATGCTATGGGAAACGGCCCCGGAGATGTTTGGGATTATCAGGAAATTTTTGACAAATATCCAAAGATAATCGGCGGATGTATATGGGAATGGGCCGACCATGTTGTTACGGTTGACGGTGTGGAAAAATACGGCGGCGACTTTGAAGGTGAGCTTACAAATGACGGCAACTTCTGTTGCGATGGACTTGTTTTTGCCGACCGTTCGTTTAAGTCGGGTTCTTTAGAAGCAAAAGCCGCTTTTCAGCCCATTATAACTAAATACAAAAACAATGTTTTGTCGGTATATAATCGACTTGATTTTACAAACCTTGACGAATATGAGTTTAAATATGAAATAAAGGTTGACGGCAGTGTTATAAAAAAGGAAACAAAATCCATTGACTTAGCTCCTCATAACACGGTGGATATAAACATAGATTATGAGCAAACAAAATGTAAAAACGGAGCATATCTTAATGTTTTCCTTTTTAAAGACGGAAAAAAAGTTGCTAATGTTCAACACAAATTACCGTTTTCACTGATAAATCAAGAAGAAAAATGCGAAAAAGTGCAGTTCACCGAGGACAAATTAAATATTTTTGCCGAAGGAAATAATTTTTCATATACATTTTCAAAGCATTACGGCGGATTTACAAGTATGATTGTAAACGGAAAAGAGCAACTTTCGGGCAAAACTCAGGTTACAGCCTTTAGAGCACCCACCGATAATGACAGAAACAGTATACAAAAATGGGCAAATATTAATATTTGGGAAGGAGAAAATCTTGACAGCGCATTTACAAAGGTGTATAATTGCGAATTGGTTGACGGAGATATTGTAGTCAGCGCTTCTCTTGCCGGAGTTTCAAGAGTTCCGGTGTTTAGATATACTACAAGAGTAACCGTATCGGAAGACGGAACGGTTGAGGTTAATCTTTTCGGAAATGTGCGTGATAGGGCTTTCTTCCTGCCGAGATTGGGATTTGAATTCCCCTTGGTGGGCACTTCGAAGGACTTTAAGTATTTCGGTATGGGTCCGTACGAAAGTTATGTTGATATGCACCACGCAAGTATGATTGATTTTTATGAAAGCAATTCGGATAGGGAATATGTGAATTATGTTCGACCTCAAGAACACGGAAATCATAGTTGCACCAACGAATTAAAAATAGGCGAATTTGTTTTCAGTTCTAAAAAGGATTTTAATTTTAATGTTTCAAATTATTCCATAGCGGAAATTTATAGGTCGAAACATACGGATGAACTAAAATCAGACAATAAGGTCCATTTAAGAATTGATTATAAGGTTTCGGGCATTGGTTCTAATTCTTGCGGACCGAAGCTTTCCGATAAATACCGTTTAGACGAGAAGGAAATTGACTTTTCTTTTAAAATAAAACCGCTTTCTTAGTGATTAAGGGGAGAATGTTTGTGGGAGAAAAAAAGTTAAAAAACAAGTCGGAAACAGCACAGTATATTTCTATATTTGTTTGTTGGCTTGCTTATGTTTCGGTGTATTTCGGCAGATACAGTTACAGCGCAAACATAGCATTGGTTGAGGAAGATTACGGAGTATCTCATGCCAGTGCCGGACTTGTAATGACTTTTTTTTCAATCGCTTACGGTTCGGGACAGTTAATACACGGTGTTTTATGCAAATATTATCCGAGAAAATATATAGTTTCCTTTGCGTTAATAGTTGCCGGAATTATGGATTTGATTGTGTTTTTAGGTGTTCCTTTTTATCTCATCAAGTATTTATGGCTGATAAGTGCGGTATGTCAATCAATTCTTTGGCCTATGCTAATGCAGGTAATCAGTGAAAATGTCAGCGCCAAGCTTATGAAAACCGCAGTTTTGGTTATGAGTACCACCACATCCTTCGGTACGCTTTTAATATACGGTATGAGTGCGGTGCTTTCCGAGATAAATTATAAATTGACATTTTTAATCGGTTCGATTATTTTGTTTGTTGTTGCGGCGATATGGTTTTTTGTATATAAACCCGGCGGATACATACGAATGAATTTTAATAAATCCGGAGAAAAGAAATCGGAATCAAAAGTTTCCGTTTATTTGGTGTTTGCGATAGCATTACTTATTGTATTTTCCATCGTAATCAACTTTGTTAAGGACGGACTTCAAACTTGGGTGCCGGTTATTCTTAAAAAACTACACGGAATGCCGGATAACCTTTCCATACTTACAACATTGACATTGCCTTTGTTTGGCATTTTCGGCGCAACGGCAGCGGTTCTTATCAATAAAAAAATCAAGAAAATTATTCCGTTGTCAATGCTGTTTTTGGGTAGTACGGCAATATTTAATTTAATTGTTTTGATTTTTCAAAAAAATTTAATAATAACCGTGTTTGCTTTTGGTATTCTCGAGCTTTTGTTGCACGGCTGCGCAAATGTAATCGTCAGCATTTTTCCGCTTAATATGAGAGAAAAAATGAGTAGCGGAGCCTTGGCGGGAATACTTAACGGAAGCGCCTATGTAGGTAGCGCCGCAAGTTCTTATTTGCTTGGAAGAATTGCCGATGTTTCAGGTTGGTCGATGGTATTTTTAGCACTTTTGGGAACCGTGGTTGCCGCATTGGTTTTAGGAGGAATTTATTTAATATTCTCCATAAAAAAATCCGAAATGAGAATATAACTTGTAATTTTTGGTGTTTTGGTACATTAATATATCGAAACACCATTTTTTTGTTGTAAAAGAAATGAAAATAAGCTATAATAATTTTAATTATAAGTAAAAAATTAACACTTTGTTTAAGTTTGCGGTTAATTTTTTTGCTAATATGGTAGAGTAAAAAAAGCTTGGAGGAGTTTAAATGATAAATGTAACCGGACTTTCAAAGAGATACGGTTCTCACCTTGCTGTAAAAGATGTTAATTTTGATATTGACAAGGGCGAGATTATCGGATTTTTAGGACCTAACGGCGCCGGAAAATCCACAATTATGAATATCTTGACGGGATATCTTTCCATGACACAGGGAAAGGTTACCGTAGACGGGTTTGACATTACGGAAAATCCCGAAGAAGCAAAGAAAAGAATAGGCTATTTACCGGAAATACCACCCCTTTATACCGATATGAAGGTTAGGGAATATCTTAATTTTATTTATGACCTTAAAAAGGTTAAATTTCCCAAAAAGCCGCATATTGATGAGGTTTTGAGACTTATTCAAATTGACGGCGTACAAAACCGCTTAATTAAGAATTTGTCTAAGGGTTACCGTCAAAGAGTCGGTTTTGCTCAAGCACTTATCGGAAATCCCGATGTGCTTATTCTCGATGAGCCTACTGTAGGACTTGACCCAAAACAGATTATCGAAATCAGAAATTTAATTTCAAAGCTGGGAAAAAATCATACGATTATTCTTTCGTCCCATATTCTTTCGGAAATTCAGGCGGTTTGTAAAAGACTTATCATTATTAACCGTGGCGAAATAGTTGCTGACGATACCCCTGATAATCTTGCAAAAAAACTTTCAAGCGACCGTTCTTTGGTTGCAAGAATTATGTGCGATGAGGCAGATATGCTTGAAGCTTTAAAGACGGTAAAGGGTGTAAAATCGGTTATTTCTTTCGGAAAGGTAGAGCAGGGAGCTTATGATTTCCATATTGACCCGGAAGAAGACACCGATATCAGAGCCGCTGTTTTTGAGAGGGTTGTTTCAAGAGGAAAGACCCTGTTGTCTTTAAGCGACAATTCCATGTCGGTTGAGCAGGTGTTCTTAAGACTTACCGAATGTGATGCCGAAACCGCAAGAAAGATGCTCAGCAACGGCGAAGAAGACAAAATAACCGAAGTTGCCATAGTAGAAAATAGCGATGTAGAAGATGAGAAAGGGGAGGAAGAATAATGAACGCAATATTTAAAAGAGAGTTTAAATCATATTTTTCGACACCTGTCGGATATATTGTTCTTGCAGCCTTTTATTTCTTTTTAGGACTTTATTTTACCATGCTTTACAGCTATGGCTCACCAAGTATCGAAACCGCCGTTATGGCAATGTCAACCGTTTCGATTTTCACTTTGCCTGTTCTTACTATGAGGCTTATGAGTGAAGACAGAAGACAAAAGGTTGACCAGGTTTTAATTACTGCTCCCGTTAAGCTTTCTTCCATTGTTTTAGGAAAGTTTTTTGCGGCACTTTCGGTGTTTGCCTTGGCGTTTGCACCAACCGTTATTTTTGAAATTGTTTTTGCGGTTAAGGTCAGCGTTAATGTTTTTTCCTATATTTATTCCTTGTTCGGAATGATGCTTTTAGGCGGCGCTTTAATTGCCATCGGTATGTTTATTTCCTGCCTAACCGAAAGTCCGGTAATTTCCGCTATTCTTACCCTTGTTATTAATATTTTGGCACTCTATATGTCAAACTTTGCAAGTATGATAAGTATTTCTTGGATTTCAAAAATTTTGGAAAAAGCAGCATTTATTTCGGCTGCCGAGAAATTCAGCGAAAGCATTTTCAATGTAACCGATATTGTTTACTTCTTAAGTATTATTGCGGCATTTATTTTCTTAAGTGTTCGTTCTCTTGAGAAGAGAAGATGGTCTTAAGGAGGTAGGGAAAAATGGAAGAAAACAAGAACTTAAATTCTGAAAATGAGACCGAAGCAGTAGAAGAAACCACCAATAACGAAGTTTCCGAGGCAGTGGCTGAGGAGATAGTAAAGCCGGTTGTTAAAGAGAAAAAAGTAAAGAAGGAAAAGAAAGAAAGAGTTAAAAAGCTCAAAAACCAATTTCTTCTTAAAAAGGGCAGTTATTCGGTTGCAATTACGGCACTTGTAATTGCCGGAATAATTTTGCTGAATGTTTTGGTAAGTGCTTTGGCAAATAGAGTTGTTTTAGATTACGACTTTTCCACCGAAAAGAAAAATTCTCTTTCCCAAGAGAATATCGACTATATTAAAAAGGTTGATACCGATGTATCGGTAACATTTTGCGGTGATGAGGAAACATATAGCGATTATATGAGCTATTATGCGCAAAACAGTTATAATATTTCCACCGATGCCACCGAATATTTCAACCAGACCTTAAAAATTGTTAATAAATATGCCGAATATAATAAGAAGATTAAACTTTCTTTTGTTGATACACAGTCTTCTGAGTTTTCAAAGGTTTCTTCGCAATATTCCGGCGAATCAATCACCTACGGTGATATAATCGTTTCGGCTCAAAAGGGCGAGGTAGAAAAGCATAAGGTTATAGGATTTAACGATATTTATACAACCGAGGAAGACTCCACCTATGCTTCTATGGGTTATACCACCGCAAATGTAACCGGAAATGACATTGAAAATGCCCTGACAAGAGCAATTTCTTATGTTGTCAGTGAAAAGGCAAGTAAAGTTGCCATGATAACCGGACATACAAAGAGTGATGCCGCCTCCACCTACAAGCAGTTGTTGGAGGATAATAACTATGAGGTTACCGAAATTTCAGATAAGGTTTTAGCAAAACTTTCAAATGAGTTTGACGGTGTTGTAATTGCCGCACCAAGCACCGATTTTATCGGCAGCGAAATAAAGGTGTTGTCCGATTTCTTGGATAATGATGCAAAGCTCGGCAAGGGACTGATTTGCTTTACCGATGTTACAGCAGGATACCTAAAGAATTTCTATTCCTTCCTTGAGGAGTGGGGCGTAGAGGTTGAAGACGGAATTTTGTATGAAACCGATGATAATTATCATGCCGCCGAAGACCCCACAACCCTTGTTTCCGGACCTATGTCAGAGGACGACCTTACTACCGATATGAATATGTGTATTACGGGTTATAATGTTCCCTTGACTGCTGCTTTTGAATCTCAAGACAGCAGAAAGGTTACAACTCTTATTTCTACACCACAAACCACTATTGCCGTTCCAAAGGGTACCGGCGCCGACTTTAAAGACGCAGGAAAATATGAGGGCAAGAGTTATTCAACCTGTATCCAGTCAACACAAACCACTTATGTTGACGGAACAAAAGAAGCAAACAGTTATGTAACGGTTTTCTCAAGCGTTGATTTTATCAATTCTGAATATAACGAGTATGCTTCTATTTCAAATAAAAATATTACTTTAAAGGTTGCCGAACGCAACTGCGGAACAACAAACAGCGATATTTCTTTTGTTACCAAGAGTATTACCGACGAAAGCTTTGCAGATTCCGTTACCGAGGCATCAAGCAATATTGTCAGAGTAATCTTTATGTTCTTAATTCCGATTATAACAATTATTGCCGGAATTATCGTATTTGTTAAGAGAAGGAATGCATAAGAATGAGTGATTTTTTAGAGAATGAAAATCAATCTGAAAGCAATACAAATGCTGAGGAATTAGAGTCTACTATTTTCTCGGCACCCACCGAGCATAAGATTAAAACACCTAATAAGCCGAAAAAACTCCTTCCGAAGGTGATTTCCGCTATTCTATGTGTTGCAATTTTAGGTGGCGGAACATTTGCTGTTATTAAGTTTATTCCTGAAAAAGAAACCGAGGAAACAACCTCAACATTTAAAGAAATCGAGGTTGTAAATATTAATAGCGACGATGTAAAAAGCGTTGTGGTAAACAATAAAAACGGCAAGTTTAAACTAATCAGTGTTACAGAAAAAACATCCTCCGAAGACAGTAGTGAAAGCGATGATACCGAAACTACAAACTGGTATCTTGACGGAATTGACAAATCCCTTCAAAGCACCTCCAATGCGGAAGGTGTTGTCAGCGGACTTTTGTCTATTGAGGCCTCGAGAGAGATAACCGAAAAATCCGCTGACCTTTGCGGTATAACCGGCTCAGGTGTTTGGGCTGAAATACAAAAAAATGACGGAACAACCGTTAAGATTATTATCGGCGGAGATTCTCCTGACGGAAACGGTTGCTATTTAAGTCTTTCGAATTCAGAAAAGATTTATTTAGTTGAAGAAAGTGTAAAAACCTCTCTTGATTTTGATTCCTTAACCTTTGCCGCTACTGACTCCATACCTGCTATGGAATCCTTTAAGGGCGCTGATGATTATTTTGAAGACGGAACACTTACAAAGTTTGATACCATAACCCTAAAGGGCAAAAACTATCCCGGAGATTTAAAGATTGTTCCTAATGACGACAAAGCATTTTCGGAATATATTGCCTATAAAATCACCTCTCCCGAGGAACATTTTGCCGATAATATTGACACCCTTTCTAATTTGTTCATTAACGGTGTTGAGGTAAGCGGCGCGTATTCTTACAGCACATCGGAATCGGAAATTAAAAAATTCGGGCTTGATAATCCGGATTTAACTGCTACCGTAAATGTACTGAGCCGAAGCCTGACTTATAAATTTAAACTGACCGAAAACGGCGACTATGCCGCTTGGAGCAGCAAAGGCAAATTTATTTATAAGGTTGATGCTTCCACGGTTGATAGCATTGTAAACGGAAAACCTGCCGATTTCTATTCATCACTTATTTGTCTTTATCCAATAGATAAGCTTAATAAGTTTACCATTAATAACAACGGCAAAAAGTATGCTTTTGATATCAGCAGTAATGATGACGAGGAAACAAAGGACGATATCAAATATATAATCGGTCTTGGGGATAAGAATATTGATTGCCAGAGCTTCCAAAATCTTTATCAGTATATCGTTTCTCTAAGTTGCCACGAGTTTACAGCCGATAAATTAACCGATAAACCCGAAATAACCCTTGAGTTCGGATTTTCCGAAGGTGTTGTGAAAAAGGTTGAGTTTGTTAAGGTCAGCGATACTAAATATCAGTATTCCATTGACGGTTTGGCTATGGGAAAAATTGCCGCAACAAAGCTTAGCAAACTAATTAAATACACCGAAAGATTAGCAAGTGGAAAAGAAGTCGGAGAAATAAGTTAATTGTTACGAATAATAAAACACAGCATTTGACAAAAATCAAGTGCTGTGTTTTTATATGGTCTTTTTTCTTAAATAACTTTTTTGTTCGGGGGTTACTCTTAAACTTTCTATGGATTTCCTAATGGTTTTATTATGTATCCACTGCTCAAGGGTGCGGTTATCAATATATGGGATTGTTTGGTCCCATTTTTTTGCAAGTGCTGTGGCGTAATACCAAGCAATCATCATATTTACATAGTATTCATCGCTTTTAATTTTTGCGGGAATACTTAAATATTCCGGCTTAAAATCCTTGTCAAGAAAGTGGGACATAAGCATTTTTATACCGAAACGGCAGGTATATGTTTCTTTAGAGTCGCACCAGTTTTTTATACGATTTAAAAGCTCTTTTTTATTTTCGGAAAAAACTTTTGGAGATAGTGTGTCGCAAACTGCCCAGTTATCTATAAACGGCAAAAAATCATCTGTTGCTTTCATTGCCTTATCGAAATCTTTGATTTTTGAAATCAGTATGCTATGCAGCATATTTTCGTCATAATACTTATGGGGTAATTCTTCAAAGAACTCCCCATAAGCGTTATTTTTTATAAGATTTGATGCAACTTTCCTAAGCTGAGGGACACGCACACCGATAATGGTGTCCTTAGAAACAGTGGGTATTAACCTTGCTTGAAAATCCCTGTATTCACTGTCCTTTAAAGCAAACAGCGTTTGTATTACGGCTGACATAAATCAAAATACGGTTTCTTTTAAAAGCCAATTACCGTTTTCCAATACAACCGTACCCTCTTTTACATAGGGTTCAGGTGTAACATCTTCTCCCGGCTCGGTATAGGATGCGGTTGCCTTATATTTGTATTCCGTATCGCTTACCTTGGTGGTTTCAAGGGTGTAATTATCCCAAGAAACATTATATCCTCTACCGGCAACAAGGGAAGAATCAATACAAAGCTTTCCGTCAACATCTAAATAAAGAGGCTTTCCCGTATCGCCTTGATTTTCTAAAATGTTTTTTGCCAAATCGCCTGTATAGGTTTTTTCCACATAATTTTTCAGCTCGTCAAAGGTTTTAAATTCATCGCTTTTTACAACACAGTAGGTATCTTTTATAGGTGTTTGGTCGTATTCCAATGTTTTAACCTTGAAAATGTCTACCATACATTTAACATTGCGGTCAAAGGTTTCTTTGATAGCGGTTTCGATAGCAGTATCCGAAATTTCGGCATTTGAGGTAATTTCCGATACTGTGGAATTTGACTTGTTGTCATTTGTGTTTTTGGTTCCGCAAGAACATAAGGTTACTATTAATAATACAGCTAATAATAAATTAAATTTTTTCATACTAAAACTCCTAAAGTGAATTAAATTTTTCTACGCCCTTCGTTTTTAATAGGTTATCAAGCATACGGGTCGCCAAACTTAATATAACCAAACATACCACTAAATATGTATCGCAGGAAATAAAGTTGTGTGTAAAATAGTATCCTGCACCCAAAGCAACAGATATTATCCAACCGATAAGCAAATTCATTAGGCAATTAAGACTTTGTTTTATAGGGGCGGCTTCGTTTGTCCAAGTGAAATCAGGTCGAAAAACGCCTAAAAGCAATCCGTAAGATGCTGAACAAAGAACAAAAATATAAATGATAGCAGACATTATTATGGCAGTGGAAATAGGAAGGTTAAATGCTAAGGATAATAGAAGGGTTGCCAGTATTCCCGGAATAACATTTAAAAAGAAGTGTAAATTCTTTTTTGCTTCAAAAACCTGCAAAGCCGTAACAGGCATAGATTTAATTATCCAAAAGTGTTTTCCCTCAAGAGAAATTGACGGAGTTGAAATGCCGTCGGTTGATAAAATTACAGTAATAAGGATTACTATTGCCAGGGGAAGGGCTTTTTCCAATAAAGGAAGTTGCTTGAAAGCGGGGGAAATCAAGTCCTGAAGCTTTGCCTTTCGTATTAAAGCAAAAATTCCGAAAGCAGGAAGAAAAATTATACCCAATCCGCAGTTTAGCATATAAACAGGGCTTGAAGTAAATCTTTTTAACTCCCTTTTAAAAAGGGCTGATTTAATATTGCTTTGTACCGAAACGGTTTTCTTGTGTTCCGCTTTTTTTTCACCGTCATTTTTAGTAGTGATATATGTAAATGATTTGGATAAAATGATAACACAAACCAAAAAAGCAATAATACAAATAAGTGAAAAAATTATCATAGGAAGAACTTTGCCGGTTGCCGCACAACCTAATTGATAGAATAAATTACCGTATTTTTTAATTCCGTTTCCTATATCCGTGCTGTATTTAACAAAGTTTTTAATTAAACTTTGAAAATTAAAACAAACAAAATAATAAACTCCCAAAAAAAGCAAGGTTAAAATAACGGTGAAGAAACTTTTACTTTTGATTTTTTTGGAAATAAGGGCAACAACCCAACCCAAAGCGCAGGTGATAGCGGTTATTAAAAGGGTTAAAGCAAAGGTGAGTATTATATCAAATATAATCCCCGAGACGGTGGATTTGCCATATATCCAGTAGTATAAACAAGCAGGAAGCCAAACGCATCCGCCGTAAAGAAGAGACAAACCCACAACACCGGTCATTCTGGAAATAAGAAGCTTCATAGGAGGTATGGGCATTGATAGCAAAAACTCGTTATCCTTGGCAAGATAAAGACTTGCAAAGGTATTAAATACACTGCCGAATATTCCGAGTAGCAGTGAAACAAGTCCCATAACCGCAAAATAAAGCCATTGTAATCCAACTTTAAAAAGCGAGTCGCCGAGAGCAGCACTTACTCCAAAGAAAAGAGCAGCCAAGGAAAACATAATAAATGCAAAAAGAACAAAAAAGCCTAATGTTCCCGCTTTTGACCTTGTTTTCCCGTTTTTCGGGTTTACGAAATAGGTTTTGAATATTTCGCTAAACTGCTTTTTTATTAAAACCTTAAGCATTATTCGTCCTCCAATTCAAGGAATACCGACTCAAGACTTTCATCGCCCTTAACCTCGCTTACGGTTCCGGATTTTATGAGGTTTCCGTTTTTGATTATGGCGATTTTATCACAAAGCTTTTCTGCAACCTCCAACACATGTGTGGAAAAGAAAATCGCACCGCCGTTAGAACAAACCTCGTGCATCATTTCCTTTAGGATATGTGCGGCTTTCGGGTCAAGTCCCACAAAGGGTTCGTCCATAATTATGAGTTTAGGCCCGTGAATCCAAGCGGAAATAACGGCAAGTTTTTGCTTCATTCCGTGGGAATAAGAGGAAATGGGCTGGCTTAAATTCTCGGTAAGTTCAAATCCGTCAGCATATTTTTTTATTTTTTCGGTACGAATATCTGTCGGAACTTCAAAAATATCCGCTACAAAATTAAGATACTGTATTCCGGTCATAAAATCGTACAAATCAGGGTTATCGGGGATATATGCGATTTTCTTTTTACACCGGATAGGATTGTCTTTTATTGATACGCCGTCAATAAAAATCTCGCCTTTGTCAAAATCCAAAACACCGATGGCACACTTTATTGTGGTGGTTTTTCCGGCTCCGTTATGTCCTATAAAACCGTAAATTTCTCCCGGAAGAATATGTAAGGATAGGTTATCTACTGCTTTTTTATCTCCGAAAAGTTTTGTCAAATTGTTGATTTTAAGCATTAACAGCACCCCTTCAAGCGTTGAATATTTATTACTATTATAATCACCCCAATTTTAACAGTCAAGAGAAAATGCATAGCAAAAAAAGGAAATCCCCGAAAAAGGGATTTCCGATATTCATATTATAAGCCGAAACTAACCGATAACGCCTTGTCCACCATATTCATAGAAATATTGTCAAGGCTTCCCATTCTTTCCTTAAGACGGGTTTTGTCAAGTGTGCGTACCTGCTCAAGTAAGACTATGGAATCTTTTGAAAGTCCGCAACCGTTAGCGTCTAAGTGTATATGGGTAGGAAGATTGCTTTTATCCTGTTGGCTTGTGATAGCGGCTGCAATAACCGTAGGGCTGTATTTATTACCTACATCGTTTTGCACAATAAGTACAGGTCGCATTCCGCCCTGCTCCGAGCCTATAACAGGACTTAAATCGGCATAGTATATATCTCCGCGTTTAATATTCATTATATTTCCACTCTCCGTGATGTTTCTAAAACTATTGTTGCCAAAATTATGAAAATTTAAACCGTATTTTCAAATTTTTTCTTCCCTTAATAGTTTATGCGGAGAGGTTGCTTTAGTTACAAGTACAAAAAATGGGTGCCGCCTTTTTGCAACACCCACTTTTAGAATTATTCTTTTGTCTTGGCTATTATTTTTTCGGCAATATTGCTCGGTACATCTTCGTACCTTGCAAATTCCAAAGAGAATTCGGAACTTCCGCCGGTTAATGAACGCATAGCTGTGGAGAAATCCGCCATTTCCGCAATAGGAACTTCTCCCAATACCTCCTGCGTTTTATTTTGGGCGGGATTCATACCGATTATTCGTCCACGGCGCTTGTTAATATCACCGATAACATCACCTAATACATCATCGGGTACAATAACCTTTAATGTTCCGATTGGCTCCATCAGTACAGGATTTGCGGTAGAAACACCTTCCTTAAAGGCTATGGATGCGGCGGTTTTAAACGCCATTTCCGAAGAATCTACGGGGTGATAAGAACCATCGTATAGAGTGGCTTTTATTCCTACCATCGGGTATCCTGCAAGAACACCTTTATCCATACAATCCCTAAGTCCTTTTTCAACGGCAGGGAAGAAGTTTTTAGGTACGGCACCTCCGAAAACCTTTTCTTCAAAGACTAATTCTTGGCTGTCGCAAGGCTCGAATTCAATCCAAACATCGCCGAATTGTCCGTGGCCTCCCGATTGTTTTTTATGTCGGCCTTGAGCCTTTACGGTTTTTCTTATTGTTTCACGGTAGGCAATTTTCGGTTCTTTAAGCACAACATCTATGCCGAATTTTGTTTTAAGCCGTGAAACGATAACATCAAGATGCTGTTCACCCAAGGTGGATAAAATTTGCTCTTTTGTTTCCTTGTCGGAATAAAGAGAAATTGTAGGGTCTTCTTCAATTAATCGGTTAAGGCCTGAATTGATTTTTTCTTCATCACCTTTGTTTGCGGGATAGATAGCCATATTTAAAGTCGGTTTTGGGAATTTAGGAGGCATTACCGAAACATTTCCGCTAACCGACAAGGTATCTCCGGTTAGTACATCGCCGAGTTTTGAAACCGAGCCGATATCTCCGGCACCTATTTTAGCGGCATCTTCCTGTTTTCCGCCCTTAAGCCACATTATTTTGGTTATTCTTTCCTCGTTGCCGGTACGGTTATTTTTAAGTTTTGTATCGGAAGTAATGCTCCCCGAAACAACCTTAAAATACGATAATTTACCTACAAATGGGTCGGCAATGGTTTTGAATATGTAAAGGGCGTTTTCGCCTGATTCATTGGCGTATTCTTCTTTATTGTCGTTATATTTAATTTTAATTTCGTCAGCACTCGGGAAAATTTCGGCAAGTCCGTCAGCAAAAATCGAAACGCCGTGTCCTAATTGCTGTACGCCACAGTAGACAGGGCAAATATCTCCCGAAATAATACCGGATTTGAGTCCGCCTATTATTTCTTCTTTGGTAAAGGCCTCGCCCGCAAAATACTTTTCCATTAAGGAATCGTCTGCACTTGCAACAGCCTCAAGAAGCATATCCCTCATTTGGTCAATTTCGGTGCTTACCGGCATACGAAGTTCGGTGGCGGCAAATCCCTCAAAGGAATATGCCTTGTTTTCTATTAAGTTCACATAGCACTTTACAACCTCGTCTTCAATATAGGGAACTATAACAGGACAAACGACCGAGCCGTAATTAGCCACAAGCGAAGAAATAACACGGTAAAAATGAGCATGTGATGAATCCAATTTACCTACAAAGAAGCCGACGCCTTTATTAAGGTCTTTGGCTTTTTGAAATGCCTGTTTTGCACCGACAGTTACACCCGATTTACCCGAAAGGGCAATTATTACCGAATCGGCAGCGCCGAGAGCTTCGCTGACTCCACCGGCAAAGTCGAAAAGTCCGGGGGCATCTATAATATTAATTTTAGTATCATTATATTCAAGAGCAAAAACCGATGTTTGAACCGAACAACCTCTCTTTTTTTCTTCCGGGTCAAAATCCAAAGCCGCTGTACCCTCTGAAGTCTTTCCTATTCTTTCGGTTGCCTTGCCGTAACAAAGTACAGCATCCGCAAGGGTGGTTTTACCGGAATTGCCATGACCTAACACGGCTATATTTTTGATTTTTTGAATAGGATAATCTTTCACTGAATATACACTCCTTTAGAAAAGTAACTTTATGGGATAATTATAACACGGAAATTGTTTAAATACAACTAAAATTTTTAAATAGTTTAAGAAATATTGTTAATTTGTCATATAAAACAGCATTTTGACGAAAGAAATAGAAAATGGCAAATTAATTATGTGGTTTGTTACAAAGAAAGTAACAAATATGAAATAATTTGTAACTAATTTGTTTCTCCCTTTTTTATATATTGTGTGTATAATAGAATTGTAGAAAATCAGAGGGAGGAATTGCTGTGAAAAAGTTTTTTATTGTTGCTGTTGCATTAATATGCTCTTTGGTTATTTTTTCAAGCATTTTTGTTTCCTCCGCTTCCGAAAAAAACGCTATTGGCAGACCTAAGAATGAGGTAGAAATTAAGCTTCTCTCAATGTTAAATCATAATTTCGTTTACGGTGCCGATTTTGATAATGCGGATGATGTTGTAAACGGTTCGTTGTACGCTTTGTCGGAGTATAAAGACGACAGCGGTGAATTTATAAATGCTTCCCTGGTTGCCGGATTTGTTAATAATATGTACGGCATAGACATTGTTGATTTTTCAAATCTTAACGCAAATTGTCCTAAGAAGAACGGATATCTTTATGCAGGTAAAGGCAACAAAACGGTTTATCATCACGATAATCCCACATTATTCTATAATGAAGACGGCACAATTACCGTTACTTCTACCGTTTCGGTTGAAGGTAGTAAGAAAACCTACTCCGCCGTTTCAACATTTGTTCCCAACGAGGAATCAAGCTTCGGATATAACATTATTTCCGCCGAAATATCCGATAGTACATTATCCGCGTAAGGAACAATTAAATAGTAAAATCACCGATAGTGTTTAGTGCACAATCGGTGATTTTTTTATAATAAAAATGATTAGTTTATAATTGAGTAGACACTCCAATTTTGATATTCTTTTACAAGTTCTGCTTTTGCATTCGGCGCATACCAGGTGTTTATATATTTCATTATTAATTTAACACTGTTTGTATCCGCAATCAAATAACAGTTGTTTTTTTCCACCATATCTCTATACGGATTTGTTATGTTTTTGCTTTTGAACAGGTCTAACTGTATAGGGGTATTTGTCTCCCAGTCTCCCAAAGGGAAGATGTTATCAACGAGACCTATGGGCATAGAATCGAAGGATTTATAACTATTCATCAAATGTAAACCCGTATGATAGAAGTAAACCGAGTTTTTGTTTTCGCTTAAAGACTCGATATCTTTTTGCTCCTGTATATGTGTAAAATCCCTATTTCTAAAAGCAGTTAAATAATTATATCTAAGTCCAACCAAACACATTAAAGATGCGATAAAGAAAACTATAGTGCGTTTAACAGAAACAACAACCTCTGTTTTTGAAATAAACCAAAGGCAAGAAACCGTTGCTGCGAGATATAAGCCGAAATCCACTCGATTTGTAAAAGGACGACATTTAACTATAACATAGTATTGTTCAAATAAGAGGCATAAAGAAATAAAGATTATTGAAAAAATCTCGCTTAATTTAAATTTTGTCTTTTTTAAAAAACAAATAATATATTCGATTACTAAAATATAAAAAAGTGTAATTGACGGCAAATGCTTAATCAGGTTAATTGAAAAGTTTATAACGGAAAAATCCAATGATTTCTTTAAAGCGATGATTTTTCCATAGTTTGCAAATCTAACTTTTCACAATCATTAAAATCCCAACTACTGTAAAGGTTGAAAGCCGATTCATCAATGCCTAATTCGAGATATGCATTTTTGTTTGTTTCATAATCAGGCCAACCGTAATCAAGTAATTCCGTACGCAAAGAATTGTATTGTTTGTAGTACTTCCATTCGTCGGAATTATATGCATTTTTATCAATAATTCCCAAAGAAATAATTATTGCACCGATGATTATCGTAGTTATTGAACTCGAAGCAATTCTTTTCAGAACAAGGGATTTATTATGATTTCTACAATATTCTATTACAGGAACGAAGAATATACCTATCATAATAAGTCCTGCGGATAAAAACGATTCGAGTCTAATTGCATATCCTAAAACCAGCAAAATACTTCCCGACACTTTTAATAATTTGTTGATAGTTTCTCCTGTCAGGGAGTCGCAAAGCGCCAACATGCCAGCAATTGTAACTAAATATGCCACCTTTGTATATTGCGGAATGGCGACTATTTGATAAAATGCAATAATGTTAATTATGTACAACGCTAATAAAACCAAGTTGCTCTTAGATTTTGAGCTGATGACATAGGTGATAATTGTAATTGAAATAAAGGAAACAATGTAGTAAAAAATCACATACCAGGAAATAGCAGGGGCAACTTTATACAGCTTAGAAAAAAGTAAGCCTAAAGAATAGTTAGTATAAATTAAATGTCCGTCAAAAACCCCGTATGACCCATTTGCAAACATCAAAATATGGTTATCGTCATTAGTTTCATATCTAGGCAAAAAGACCCCCAAAATAATAGAAAATACAAGTGAGCAAAAAATAAGAGAAACGACAAAAGATTGTTTTCGGTTTTTTTGTTTAAAAAACAGGTCTACAAAATGTAATGGTTTTTTCATATTTCCTCCTAATGCGATAATATTTTTGGAAAAAGATTCCCAGTAAAAATAATAAATCACGGGACTTATTATGTCAAGTAAAAAGTTATATGGAAGGAATCAAATAAAACATATTGAAAAAACAAACAAAATGCATTATAGTAATAGGTAGGAACGGAAGTAAAATTTTAATATTTAATAAATTTGGGGATTAGAATGAATAGGACATTTTCTAAAAACGATACAAATATATGTAAAGGAATAGCGATTCTATTCATGGTGTTGCACCATTCGGTAGGAAGATATTATGATTCTTTTGACCTGTCGTGGTATTTTGACAATAGTTATGATATTCTTTCACTTGTTACGGTTATATTTTCTTCGGCGGGAAAGGTGTGTGTTTCGCTACTTACCATTTTAAGCGGATATGGACTATCAAAAAGTTTTTCACACTATTTAACCGATAAAGAAAAGCAAATGAAGCCGGTAAGATTTGCTTTTTCACATATTATTCAGTTTTACGGGATTCTTTGGATGATTTTTCCGTTCAAATTGATACAGTTTTTTTATGTGTTTGGTAAGAATGCATTTTCAGGGAAAGCCGCAATCGGAATTATTTTAAATATTTTCGGTATTGCAAAAATATTTAAAATGCCGGTAATTTACGATTGGTATGTTTTGACCATTATTATTTTATATATTCTTTTTCCTATCCTATATGCTGTTGTGAAAAAATCACCCATCGTTGCACTTATATGCTCAATAGTTCCATGGATGTTGCGGTTGTTTATTTATAAGGAAACTGATGCCAACAAGGTGTTTTTCTATTTGCTTCCCTTTGTTGTAGGTGTGATATTTGAAAAAACGAATGTACTTGATTTATTATACAAAAAGAGAGGCTTGAGGTATAAAATTATTTCTTGTGTATTATTGGTTACTGCCTTTGTTTTGCGTCTGGTTTTTTCTTTGTATTTTGATGTGATATTTGCAATAGCAATAGTAATTTTTGAAATTCAGATACTATCCGGATTTAAGAATGTTAAAAAGATATTTGTGTTATTCGGTGAAAATTCGGCAAACATTTGGTTGTTGCATACTGCGATTATTGCATTTTTAGATATTTCCATGTACATAAAATTTATCATTGCTGTTATTTCATCTTTGTTAATATCTGTAATATTGGAAGCAATAAAGAAAAGAATCGGTTATAAAATGTTGTTTATTAGATTAAAACGGAGAATTTATTAATAAAAAATAATAACGGTAAGGAGGGTGCTTTATGAATCCTATATTACTTAAATTTCCCGAGCAAAATCCCTATCTTAATGACATTAACAATATCGTTACATTTAAAGCCGTGGTGAATAGTTTTAAATACTTGTTAGAGAATACACAAAGGCTAACTGTTAAAAACGGCGATTATGTCGGTATGAAATTAAAGGATATTGTTAATTCCCAACTTTTCTCCACATTAGGTGAGGGAGGAAAGCAAAGCAAAATATTTTTTGAAAATGTGGGCAAGAGCATTGATTTTTCCGAAATAGAAAAAAAAGAAGCTCAAACCGATGAGCTTACAATATATCCTTTCGGTATTGTTCAAAGCCTTGCACAACAGGACGGCGTATGTGCATACCATTTGGATTTTGACGGAAAAACCGGACTTTTAGAGGAAGAAAGTTTTATGATTATTTATCTTCTGAACGGAGTTTGTATGTTATCCGATTTTGATAGTTCTTCAAGGCTTAAAACGGGAGAAATAATTTATATACCGAAAAATACCCGAATAGAATTAATGGGTGAAGGAAATATGATTATACTACATAATTAAAAAAGGACAGCCAAGGAAATGTCTTGGCTGTCCTTATGTTTTATGGTATTACTTAAAATCAGGGTCTATATCAAGGGTTGCAAAATAATCCTTGATTGTTTGAGCTCTTCTGATTAATTTGACATTTTTGTTTTCGTCCATTAACAATTCGGCGCAACGGAGTTTGCCGTTATAATTATATCCCATGGCATGACCGTGGGCACCGGCATCGTGAAGAACAACATAGTCGCCGATATCAATTTTTGGAAGTTTCCTGTCAACGGCAAATTTATCGTTGTTCTCGCAAAGCGAACCTACAACATCAAACTTGCCGACAAATGGAGCATCTTCCTTGCCGAGTACGGTGATATGATGATATGAGCCGTACATAGCAGGACGCATTAAATTACAACAACTTGCATCAAGACCGATGTATTCTTTGTAAATGTGCTTATAATGGATAGCGGTAGCAACAAGATAACCGTAAGGTCCGGTTATATATCTACCCATTTCGGTGTAAATAGAAAGCTCCATTCCGTTATCCGAAATCATTCTTTCATATACCTTTCTTACACCTTCGCCGATTTCAAAAATATCAACCGGTTCTTCGTTTGGCTTATATGGAATACCGATACCGCCAGAAAGGTCGATAAATTCCACATCAATATCGAAATCGTGTTTCATTTCAAGAACCAACTCAAAAAGTTCCTCGGCAAGTCGGGGATAATAGTCGCCCTCAAGACAGCAGCTTGCAAGCATTGCGTGAATACCGAAGTGCTTAACGCCTTTTTCTTTCATAGTTTTGAAAGCAATCTTGATTTGTTCGTATGTCATACCGAATTTTGAGTCGTAAAGGTGTCCCATAATATCGTTTGTATTGCGGAATTTTCCGGGATTGTATCGGCAACACATTGTTTCGGGCAACGGACCCATAGACTCAAGGAAGTCGATGTGTGTTAAATCGTCAAGGTTGATAATAGCTTCGGCATTAATGGCGGCAGTATATTCCCTAACAGTTGTTTCGTTGGAACTGAACATAATCTTTTTGCCGGTCATACCGCACTTTTGAGCCATAATAACTTCCGGCTCTGAAGCACAGTCGGCGCCACAGCCCAATTCGTTTAATAGGCGAAGGATTGACGGATTGGGAAGAGCTTTAACGGCAAAATATTCGCAAAAACCCTTATTCCAAGAAAATGCCTTATATAAATCGGTAACGCATT
Source organism: Ruminococcaceae bacterium UBA1734 (assembly GCA_002315765.1). Taxonomy (GTDB): domain Bacteria; phylum Bacillota; class Clostridia; order Oscillospirales; family Acutalibacteraceae; genus UBA737. The sequence continues at coordinate 18,947 of DCIE01000019.1, read as the reverse complement.
TTCGTATTCCTGCTTCATCATACACATAAAAAGGTGTAGGGTAATCTTTGGTCCATTGTGCTACATTTTCTTTGGTAAAAGGTACTGTTTTCATTTTTTAATCTCCTATCTTATAATAAAGTTTTAAGTCTTTCGGCGGCAATAAGTGTATTTTCTCTTGTTCCGAAAGAGGTTAAACGGAAAAATCCTTCTCCGGCTTTACCGAATCCGGCTCCCGGTGTACCTACTAATTCAGCCTCGTTTAAAAGGAAGTCAAAGAACTCCCAAGAGGACATATTGTTGGGGCAACGAAGCCATAAGTACGGTGAATTATCTCCACCGGTAAACTTGATGCCCTTTTCGGTTAATACATCACCGATTATTTTTGCATTTCCTAAGTAATATTCAATGGATTCACGGCATTGTTTGAGTCCTTCCTCGGTCAAAGCGGCTTGGGCGGCACGCTGTACCACATAAGGGATACCGTTAAACTTTGTGGCTTGTCGTCTTGCCCAAAGTGCCGAAAGCTTTGTATCACCGACTGTTAATTCATCGGGAAAGACACTCCAAGCGCAACGGACACCGGTAAATCCTGCGGTTTTAGAGAAACTGCAAATTTCCACCGCACATGTTCTTGCACCCGGGATTTTATATATCGAGTGAGGATAATCCTCTTTAATGAATGCTTCGTAAGCGGCATCGTAAATAATAAGTGAACCGGTCTTGGTGGCAAAATCAACCCAAAGCTTTAATTTTTTCTCATCATATACCGCACCGGTTGGGTTGTTGGGTGAGCAAAGATAGATTACATAAGGCTTTTCAGATATGTTTTCGGGTGTGGGTAAAAATCCGTTTTCCATATTTCCCGAAATAAACTCAACCTTTCTTCCACTCATAAGGTTGCTGTCTAAATATACAGGATAAACCGGGTCGGGGATAAGAATAGTATTGTCGCCTAAAATGTCAACAATATTTCCAACATCGCTTTTTGCACCGTCAGAAGCATAAATTTCGTTGGCTGTAAGAGAAATTCCTATTTTTGTGTAATAGTCGGCAATGGCTTCCCTTAAAAAGTCATAGCCGTACTCGGGAGCATATCCTCTGAATGTTTTGGAATCACCCATTTCATCAGAGGCTTTTTTCATAGCCTCAATAACTATGGGCGGAAGGGGCCTTGTAACATCTCCGATACCAAGGCTAATAACACTGTTGTCAGGCTTTGCATTTTTATATGCCGCAACTCTTTTGGCTATTTCCGAAAATAAATAATTTTTATTAACGGTTTGGTAATTTTCGTTAATTTTGATTTTAAGACTCATAATAATACACTCCGTCATAGATTTTTTTAGCACTTCCGCGCATATATACAAAGCCATCATCGGCGTATGTAATAAATAAGTCGCCACCTAAAAGGTGAACGGTGATTTCAGTATTTCTTTTACAGTATCCGTTCAAAACGGCGGCAACCACCGAGGCACAAGCGCCTGTACCACAGGCAAATGTTTCTCCGCTTCCTCGTTCAAAAACCCGCATATTAAGAGTTTTTTCATCTAAAACCTCAATAAATTCGGTGTTGACTTTTTCGGGGAAGATAGGATTGTTTTCAAAATCAGGACCGATTTTATTAAGGTTAAGGTCGTTTATTCCTTTATAGAATATAACAGCATGGGGATTTCCCATAGAAACTGCGGTAATGTTATATTCTTTTCCCTTAATGAGGCAGGGCTTATTTATCATAGATTCACCCTCAAAAATCACGGGTATCTCTAAAGGCGTTAAAACCGGTTTGCCCATATTAACCGTTAAGGTATCTGCAATTCCGTTTACGGCTGTAACTTTAATCTCCTTAATACCGCTAAGGGTTTCAATGGTTATAGTATCTTTTTTGGCGAGACCTGTATCGAAGACATACTTAGCCACACATCTTATACCGTTTCCGCACATTTTTCCTTCACTGCCGTCAAGGTTAAACATACGCATTTTCGCATCGGCAACCTCAGAGGGACAAATTAAAATAACACCGTCAGCCCCTACCGAAAAACGGCGAGGCGATATTTTAACAGCCAAATCTTCGGGATTTTCTATGTTTTCATTAAAGCAATTAATGTAGATATAATCGTTTCCGATGCCCTGCATTTTAGTGAATTTGATTTCTTTCATAAACTTAAAAAACCTCAAAAGATATTAATCAATATCTTTACCGCAACAACGCTTGTATTTCTTACCGCTGCCGCAAGGACATAAAGCATTTTTACTTACGACACCTTTTCCCCTGACAGTCAGTGGTTTTTCACCGGTTGAAGTTTCCTCGGCAACCTTTTCACGCTTAACCTCTTCGTCTTGTCTAACCTGAACTGTTAATACAAGTTTTGCGGTTTGTTCTCTTATACAATCGGTCATAGCCGAGAACATATCATAACTTTCGTTACGGTATTCAACAACCGGGTCGTGCTGACCATAGGCACGAAGACCTATACCTTGTCTTAGTCCGTCCATATTGTCGATATGGTCCATCCAGTTTGTGTCAACCGACCTTAAAAGCATTGCTCTTTCAATCTGTCGCATAATTTCACTGCCGAATTGCTCTTCACGGGCTTCGTAAAGTGTATGTGCCATATCTTTAAGATTATCGGCAACTTCCTCGCAGGATGTATTGCCAAGTTCTTCGGTGGTGAAGCTTATTTCCTCGGCACCGGGAATAAAGCTTCCGAAAAATTCTCTTAATCCGTTTAAGTCCCAATTGTCGTGTACCATTTCGTCAGCAAGATAGATTTTGCAATAAGAGTCAATAGTATCATCTATCATCTTAATAATAGTACCCTTAATATCTTCTCCGTAAAGAACCTTATTTCTCTGCTCGTAAATAAGCTCACGCTGTTTATTCATAACATCGTCATATTGAAGTACACTCTTACGGGCGGCAAAGTTCATACCCTCTTTGCGCTTTTGAGCATTTTCAATGCTTCTTGAAAGCATACCTGCTTCAAGGGGTTGGGACTCGTCAACCTTAAGGGTATCCATAATTGAGGAAATTCTTTCTCCTCCGTACAAACGCATCAAATCGTCCTCAAGAGAAATATAGAATTTAGTATTACCCGGGTCGCCCTGACGACCGGCACGACCTCGAAGCTGGTTATCAATTCGCCTTGAATCGTGGCGTTCGGTACCGATAATACAAAGTCCACCGGCGCTTCTAACCTGTTCGGCTTCCGGAGCAATTTGTGCCTTAAATTCGTTATAGTAATTCTTAAAAGACTCTCTCGCCGAAATAATATCGGCATCGTCTGTTTCGCCGAATCCGGTGGCTTCGGTAATCATTTCTTCGCTTAGTCCATCATGTCTGAGAGCAGACTTTGCAAGATATTCGGCATTACCGCCAAGCATAATATCGGTACCACGACCTGCCATATTTGTTGCAATGGTAACGGCAAAGGGTTTACCGGCTTGGGCAATAATTTCAGCTTCTTTTTCGTGGTGTTTTGCATTAAGAACATTATGGTTGATTCCGCGCTTTTTAAGCATACTTGAAAGCAATTCGGATTTTTCAATGGTAACCGTACCAACAAGAACCGGTTGACCTTTTGCGTTACATTCCGCTATTCTGTCAATAACCGCATTGTATTTTCCCAGTTCGGTTTTGTAAATAGCGTCGTTTTCGTCAATTCTTGCAAGGGGCTTATTGGTAGGAATTTCAATAACATCTAACTTATATATTTCCTGAAATTCGGCTTCTTCGGTCATGGCGGTACCTGTCATACCCGAAAGTTTATTGTAAAGTCGAAAGAAGTTTTGGAAGGTAATTGTGGCAAGAGTTTTAGATTCCTTTGCTACCTTTACACCCTCTTTTGCTTCAATGGCTTGGTGGAGTCCTTCGTTGTATCGTCTGCCGAACATAAGTCGTCCTGTAAATTCGTCAACGATTATTACTTCGCCGTCTTTAACAACATAGTCAACATCCCGCTTCATTATACCGTGGGCACGAATTGCCTGTGTAACATGGTGGGCAATTTCGATATTGGCTGTATCGTTTAGGTTGTCAATGCCAAAGTAATCCTCGGCTTTTTTTACACCTGACGGAGTAAGTGTTGAGGTTCTTGCTTTTTCGTCTACAACATAGTCGCCGTCATAGTTTGTAACTTCATCACTTGCCTTATCGTCCATTTCTTTTACCTTAACCATTTTAAGGGAAAGCGCAAAGGCATTTGCTTTTGAGTATAGGTCGGTGGCTTTCTTGCCCTGACCGGAAATAATAAGAGGAGTTCTGGCTTCATCAATGAGTATGGAGTCAACCTCATCTACGATGGCAAAGTTATGTCCTCTTTGAACCTTATCTTCCTTGTAGATTACCATATTATCACGAAGATAATCAAAGCCCAATTCGTTATTGGTGCAGTAGGTAATATCGGCATTGTAAGCTTCTCTTTTTTCTTCGTTGTTCATTCCGTGGATAATAAGTCCCACCGAAAGTCCCATAAATCTGTAAAGTTTACCCATCCATTCCGAGTCGCGCTTTGCAAGGTAATCGTTTACCGTAACAATATGCACACCTTTTCCCGAAAGAGCATTAAGATATGCCGGTAAGGTGGCAACAAGGGTTTTACCTTCACCGGTTTTCATTTCGCTTATTCTTCCTTGGTGAAGCACAATACCGCCTAAAATCTGAACAGGGAAATGTTTCATTCCAAGCACTCTGTCTCCTGCTTCTCTACAAGCGGCAAAGGCTTCGGGTAAAATATCGTCAAGGGTTTCGGTACCCTCTAAACGATTTTTAAATTCATTGGTTTTTGCCTTTAATTCATCATCTGAAAGGGCTTTGTATTCTTCTTCATAGTCTAAAACCTTTTGAAGTAAAGGCTTTATTCTTTTTATTTCTCTTTCGCTGTAATTGCCGAAAACGGCTCTTAGTAATCCCATAATCAAACCTCGCTAATGTTTATTTTAAAGTAAATGTGTTGTTTTTATAGTCCAACCCGGAAGTATATGTTATCTCACCGTTTCTTGAAATAAATACTCCTTGGGTGTTTTTTGTGTTTTCAATTAATTTTTTGGCTTCTTTGCTACCCTTTAGGATACAAATGGTGGAAAGAGCATCGCAGTCGACAGAACTGTCGCCTATTACGGTGGCACTTGCTAAATCCGAAGATACGCCGTATCCCGTTTCAGGGTCTAAAATGTGGTGGTAAACAGCATCTCCCTTTTTGATATACCGCTGATAGATACCGGCAGTAACAAGAGATTTGTTTTTAAGCTTTACGGTTGCCGAAATCTCATTATCGGCAAAAGGCTTTGCAATACCGATTTTGTAATCTCGTTCTCCGAAACAAACTATGTTGCCGCCAAGGTTAATGATACCCTTACTGATTTTTTTCTCTTTAAAAAAATCAAGTAATCTATCTGCAATATAACCCTTGGCAATACCGCCTAAATCAATTTCTTTACCCTTTAGGTTAATAGAGTCGCCGGAAATTTCTATGGATTCGTAATCAACATTTTTTAAAGCTTCGGAAATTTCTTTCCTGTCAGGAAGAGAAGTTCCCTCAAAATCCCATAAATCACAAACGGGAGAAATGGTAATATCAAAAGCACCGCCGGATATTTTTCCGTATTTTATTGCCTTTTCGGTAATAACTCGGGTATCCTTTGATACCTTAACTAAACCGTTTGAATGGTTAAGTTTTGAAACATCACTTTCTTTATTTGTTTTGCTTAGTAGTTTTTCGTATTTTTCGCACAGGGAAAAAGCCTCTTTGAGGGTGTCCTCATCACAGGCGATATCAAGAGTAACTATTGTATCAAGTAAAAATCTCGATGATTTTAGGTTTTCTTCCGAACATCCGCAAAGGCAGAGAAGAAGCAAAGCCAAACTAAGCGAAGTGATTTTTTTCATAAATTAAAAGAATCGTTCCTTTATTTAAGTGAGTTTTCTATTTCTTCCAAAACATCTCCGACACCGATACCCTTAAGTGAAGAAAAGGGGATAACGGGAATATCAGACACAAGTTCACCCAATTCTTCATTTAAGACACTAAGTTGCTTTGAAAATTCGGTTTTGTTTAGTTTATCGCACTTTGTCAGCACAACCGCATAGGGAATTTCATAGGAATTTAAAAATTCCAGCATAGAAACATCAAAATCGGTGGGCTTGTGTCGCATATCAATAAGCTGAAAAACAAGTTTTATATTTCTGCTTGAATTAAAATAACTTTCCATCAGGTCAGCCCAGCGTTCCTTTTCCTTGTAATCAACCTTTGCATAGCCGTATCCCGGAAGGTCAACAAGTCTGAAATCGCCGATATTATAAAAATTAACAGTAACGGTCTTTCCCGGCGTTGAACTAACCCTTGCAATAGATTTACGGTTTAACACCTTGTTTATCATTGAGGATTTGCCCACATTTGACCTGCCGGAAAAGCATATTTCGGGAAGGTCGGACTCGGGAAGTTGATTTGCGGTACCGAAAGCCGCTTCAAAAAAAGCATTGTTTAAATTCATTTGCATATCCTTTGGGCAGTAGTGCCTGACGAATTGTTGCCGAAATAAATGTTTTCGGTGTCGGTGGTGTTAAGGTCAACCAAAGCACCGCTTATAACATCTTCCACATGGGAAACCGGCACAAAATTTATGTTTTCTCTGACAAGGGGGTCTACATCATCAATATCGGGAGTATTTGCCTTCGGAATAAATACGGTTTTAACACCGCCGGTATATGCAGCCATTGCTTTTTCCTTTAATCCGCCTATGGGTAAAACTCTGCCTCTGATTGTTATTTCGCCGGTCATGGCAATATCTCGCTTAACCTCTCTGCCGGTAAGCGCCGAAACAAGTGCGGTAGTTATGGTAACACCGGCGGAAGGACCGTCTTTAGGTACGGCAGATTCGGTGGCGTGAATGTGTATATCTTTGCTTTTATAAAAGTCGGTGGCTATTCCGTATTTTGAGGCATTTGCCCTGACAAATGTTACGGCGGCACTTGCCGACTCCTTCATAACATCGCCCAGGTTTCCGGTAAGTTCAACCTTTCCGGTACCCTCTAAAACGGCAACCTCAAGTTGCATAATTTCACCGCCCACTCTCGTCCAAGCAAGACCGTTTATTATGCCCACCTCATCGTTATCAAGAATAACCTCCGGCTTATATTTGTGTTTGCCTAAAAGGTCAATCAAATCTTTGGATTTAACGGCAACCGAAGTTTTTTCGTTACAGGCGATTTTCTTTGCTACCTTAGAGCAAACCGAGCCTATACTGCGTTCAAGTTTTCTTACACCGGCTTCACGGGTGTAATAATCTATAAGACCGTATAAAGCATCATCGGAAATACGGCAGGTTTTTCCGTTTAATCCGTGTCGAACAAGTTGTTTTTTCAGCAAATGTTTCTTTGCTATGTTAAACTTTTCCTCTCTTGTATAGCCGTCAAGCTCAATGACTTCCATACGGTCCAGCAAAGGCGCCGGAATGGTATCAAGGCTGTTGGCAGTGGTGATAAACACTGCTTTGCTTAGATTATAGGGTATTTCAAGGAAATTATCGCAGAATTTACAGTTTTGTTCCGGGTCCAAAACTTCCAATAAAGCCGATGCAGGGTCTCCTTTATAGTTGTTGGCAAGTTTGTCGATTTCATCAAGCATAATCAAAGGATTTGAAACCTCGGACAGCTTCAAAGCGTTAATAATTCTACCCGGCATAGCACCGATATAGGTTTTTCTGTGTCCTCTTATTTCGGCTTCATCGTGCATACCGCCTAATGAAATTCTTTGGAATTTCCTTCCCATACATTCGGCAATAGTCCTGCCGATAGAGGTTTTTCCTACTCCGGGAGGGCCTACAAGACAAATTATTTGTCCGGTTATTTCGGGGGCTAAAGCATAAACCGAAAGAAGCTCGGTTATTCTGTCCTTAACCTTTGTCATACCGTAAAAATCACGGTCAAGTATTTTTTGAGCATTGCATATATCGGTATGTGTTTTTGATAAAGTATTCCAAGGCAAACTTAAACAAAGGTCAATCCAGCCTCTTACAACCGTTCCCTCGTGGGAACCTTGGGGCATTTTTGAAAGTTTGGATATTTCGGAGTTGATTTTTTCCTTAACCGAGTCATCGGCATTAAGGGAATTAACAGCCTCATAGTAATTATCAATCTCATTTGAGCTGTCATCACCGTAAAGCTCATCGCTTATTACCCTTATCTGTTCCTTAAGGTAATATTCCTTTTGATTATCGTCTATATTTCTTCTTGTTTTTTCTACAATTTTATTATCAATTTTGCAAATTTCTCTTTCCTTAGAAAGAAGCTCAAGGAGAATTTTTCCGCGCTTTACGGCAGAGGTTTGTTCCAAAACAAACTGCTTATCGTCAAAAGGCGCATTAATATTAAAGGCAATATAATCGCATAAAAAAGCAATATCGGTATTTGAAAGCACGGTTTTAATAATTTCCTGAGGCATTTCCGGGGCAACCTCGGCGTATCTCATAAACTCGTTATGAATACGGCGACTTAGTCCCTCAAGATAAACGGGACGGTTTTTAATTTCGGAATCAAATATTTCTTCAACCGAGGCAACAAAATAATTTCCGTTGTCAAAGAATGAATAGTGTTTTCCTCTTGCTATGCCTTGAAGCATAACCTTTACCTCGTTGCCGACCTTCAATACCTGTTTAACTTGGCAAAGACATCCCACCGAATAAATATCGGTGGATTTCGGTGCATCTGTGGTTATGCTTTTTTGGGTAACAACAAATAGGGGAGATTCGGTTTCCACCGCCTTATTTACGGCTTTAACCGATTTCGGCCGTCCTACATCTACTGTTAAAATCATACCCGGAAAAGCAACAAGTCCCCTAAGGGGTAGCACGGGATATGATTCGGTAAAAAATTCTTTATCTTTAAGTTGCATTATAAAAATCCTTATTCTTTAATTATTGCTGTGGCAAAAAGTCCGTTTTCCTGGAAGGCAAAAACCACTTTTTTGTCCTCAATCTTGTATTCAAGACAGGTGCAGTCATCATTTCCGGAAAATACCTTTAATTCGGTTTTTGTAAGGCTTCTTTCCTCGGCAGGTTCGCAGTACTGCTCAACCGAATTTTTTATATCTTTCGGAGATGTTCCGATAGCAAATCCGTAGGCGGTTTGATATGAAATAACCCAGGTTAAAACCTTCGGATTGGCTTTTTGCAGGTAAATATAATCAGCACCGTTTGTGGTAATGGTTCCGTAGGTGCTATTGCTGAACACATCATAAAAATCCTCTTCGGAATTTGAAGCTGTGGCTTTAAGTTCCTTTATCATTTCCGAAACATTTTGACCTAAAGTATATTTACATTCGGGAATTTGTCCTAATTTGGCATATTGAGTAATGTCGGTGCCTTCGATTTTTTTCTCTGATTTTTTGTCGGTGTTGCAACCGCAAAAAGAAAAAACAAGACCGAAAGCAAGAAAGATACATAATATTTTTTTCATTATTCTTCACCCTTGTAGGAAAGATTGTTTAATAAATCGTTTCGTAAATTCCATAAATCTTCCGATAGGTCAATGTAGTAATTGTGAGGCTTTTCAAAACGCTTAACCTCGTCCCAAAGGCAATCAACGGCTTCGGCACGGTATTTTGCAATTTCTTTAAGAGAGGGAGAGAAATAAACCTGTTTTCCGTTTTCAAAAAGTTTAACCTGAAGTTTTTTAGCCACAAAATCCGTAAGTGTTTTTCTCTTCCAGGTATAAACCGGGTCGAAAATTTCATAAGGCTCGGTATCGTCTATTTTTTCGTGATTAAGTGTAACAACATCGGCGATAGCCTTTCCGGTTTTTCTGTCAAATAATCTCCAGGGAATTTTTACGCCGGGAAGGGTAATCTTTGCGGTATTTTCGCTGATTTTTATTTTGGGTGTAACAACACCGTCTTTTTCGGTGGCTGAAAGCTTGTAAACTCCCCCGAACACAGCCTCGCTTGAAGCGGTGATAAGCCGTTCACCTACACCGTAGCTGTCCACCATAGCGCCTTGGAAAATCATATCTCTTATCAAATATTCATCAAGAGAATTTGAAACACAAATTTTACAATCGCTATATCCTGCATCGTCAAGTATTTCTCTTGCTTTTTTAGAAAGATAGGTTATATCACCGCTGTCAATACGAATACCGAGAGGCCTTTTTCCGAGAGGCTTTAAAACCTCGTCGAAAACCTTAATGGCATTGGGAAGACCTGAATGTATAACATTATATGTGTCCACAAGCAAAAGACAACTGTCGGGATAAAGCTCGGCATACGCCTTAAAAGCCGAATACTCATCTGGAAACAGCTGTACCCAACTGTGTGCCATGGTTCCCGAAGCAACCACATTGTAATCCTTAGCGGTTTTAATGTCGGATGTTCCTACACAACCGCCGATTATAGCGGCTCTTGCACCGTAATATGCCGCATCGGCGCCTTGAGCTCTCCTTGCACCGAACTCCATAACCGGACGGCCCCCGGCGGCAGTAACAATTCTGTTGGTTTTTGTGGCAATAAGGGATTGGTGGTTAATTATCAATAAGAGCATTGTTTCAACCATCATAGCCTGCATAGCGGGACCTTTTACGGTAACGATAGGCTCTTGAGGGAAAATAGGTGTGCCCTCGGGAACAGCCCAAACATCACAGGAAAACTTGAAATCTCTTAAATAGTCAATAAAATCGTATGAAAACAGGTTTAATCCTTCAAGATACTCAATATCATCGTCATCGAAATGAAGATTATTAAGATATTCTATAAGCTGTTCAATTCCTGCCATAATGGCAAAACCGCCGTTATCGGGGACTCTGCGGAAAAACATATCGAAATATGTTACGGTATCTCTCAACTCACCCTCAAAAATACCGTTTGCCATGGTAAGCTCATATAAATCCATAAGCATGGTAAGATTTCGGTTGTCTATTTTCATTGTTCTGCATCCTTTCTGCTCATTTTTTCCGGTGCGGATATTTTAAGCATATCAAGAACATTTTTAATAACTATTGCGGTGTCTTTGCAAAGGGTTAATCTTGCCTGCATTAGGCTCTCGTCATTGTCTTTAACCCTGCAAGTAGCATAAAATTTATGGAATTTCGTGGCAAGTTCGGCAACATAGTGGGTAATTCTTGCCGGGTCGTAGGATTTTGCCGACTGGATAATCTCATCTGTAAAGGCGGAAAGATGAACAGTAAGTTCTCTTTCTTCGGGAGTGTTTAATAGTTTAAGTTCTTCTGTACTGCAACTGCGAAGCTTAATTCCTTCGGCTTCAAGATTTCTTATAATACTGCAAATTCTTGCATAAGCATATTGAACATAGTAAACCGGGTTGTTGTTTGATTCGCTGACCGCTAAATCAAGGTCAAAATCAAAATGGCTGTTGGGTTCTCTTAAATTAAAGAAAAATCTTGCGGCATCTATGGGCACTTCGTCAAGTAAAGTAACAAGGGTAATGGCTTTTCCCGAACGCTTTGATGCTTTAATTACCTCACCGTCTCTCACAAGGCGAACCATTTGCATTAGCACAACATCCAATCTGTTTGCATCAACACCAAGTGCTGTAAGTGCTGCCTTCAGACGGGGAACATAACCGTGGTGGTCGGCTCCTAAAATATCGATGGCAATATCAAAATTTCTTGTTACAAGTTTATTGTAATGGTATGCAATATCCGGAACAACATAGGTAGGGAAACCATTGGCACGAACAAGAACAAAATCCTTGTCGCAACCGAAGTCGGTAGCCTTAAACCATAGAGCATCTTCACTTTCGTATGTGTGTCCGCTTTCCTTTAACAGGTCGATAATTCTCTTGGTTTCACCGCTTTCGTGCAGAGAGCTTTCTTTAAACCAGGTGTTGTATTGAATTCTATATTTCAAAAGGTCGGATTTAAGACCCTCAATGTTTTTAGGTAATGCAAATTCAACGAGGGCTTTTTTGCGTTCTTCCTCAGGTTTGCCGATATAACTGTCGCCGTTTATTTCGGCAAAGCCCTTTGCATGATTGATAATGTCCTCGCCGTGGTACGAATCCTCGGGCATTTCTTCGGGGTCGCCGAAGATTTGACGGTATCTTATGTCAAGGGAAAGGGCAAATTTATTTATTTGATTTCCCGCATCGTTAATATAAAATTCTCTTTCGGTATAATATCCTGCGGCCGAAAGAACGGCAGCCAAGCAATCGCCCAGAGCACCTCCACGGGCATTACCGATATGCATAGGACCGGTAGGGTTAGCCGAAACAAACTCAACCAATACCCTTTTGCCTTCACCGTAATTGCTTTTACCGTATTCGCTTCCCTTTTGGGCAATATCGGCTACAATATCGGCATAATAACGGTCGTTAAGGAAAAAGTTAATAAATCCGGGACCGGCAATTTCCAATCGGTCAATATAACTGTTTTCCAGAGTTGCATTTTTAACCAATACTTCGGCTATCATTCTCGGAGCTTTATGAAATGCCTTCGCCCAAACAAGTGCGGCATTAACGGCATAATCTCCGTGAGTCCGGTTTGCAGGAACCTCAACTGCAAATTTAGGTAGATTTTCGGCAAATTCCAATTCGCCGTTTTTAACTGCAATATCGGCAGACTGATTAATTATATTGATTATTTGTTCTTTTGCTTTTGTTACAAGTACAGACATTTTTAAAATCCTTTCGTTGTTACCCGTTTAAATTTCTTTTATTTGAATTTTTACCGTATTTTTGCTTACAAGTTGCATATTGGAGTCAATGGTATATTTTAAACTTACCGTGCCACCCTGTTCGGTTAGATGATATTTAACTTCTTCTCCTGTAATTCCCAAGGTTAAACTGCCCTGCGGAATGGAATAAATACAACATATCCTTTGTCCCACATCAATAATAAGCTTTGATTCGGTTTCGCCGGTACGACTTATTACGGCGTGATTTTCGGGGCCTAAAACCAGTTCGGTGTTTGTAAGCTTGTTGCCCGAAATCTCACCCTCGGTGTATCTTATTATGTATCCGTCAAGGGTTTTTTCTATGCTTCCGTTACTGAAAAACTCAATGGTATCGGTATTTTCATCTAATCCTTGGGTTCCGGTTATTTTTATTTTAACATTTTTCATAAAGCCGTAATATCCACCGTTTCTACCGAACTATCATCAATTTCTTCTCCCAAAAGCACCGAAGCGGTGTTTTTAAAGGTGGTACCTTTATCGCTGACAAAAAATTTATGATTTCCGCCCTGTTTGTTAAGAAGGTTTAATCGGGCAAGTGTATCTTTTACCGCATTTGATGCGGATACACCCATATTTATAAGTGTTACATTTTCACCCAACGCTTCTTTAAAGGCTTCGGTCAAAATGGGAAAGTGGGTGCAGCCGAGAATTACGGTGTCAACATTATTCTCTTTAAAAACCGAAACATAATTTTCAACAGCATTTTTTACAAGAGGATTATCCTTTGAGGTGTATCCCTCTTCAACAAGGGGCACCAAAAGGGTTCCGCTTACTTCATAAACCTCAGCATCCGGCAGGAAAGAAAGGATTTGTTTTTTGTGCGCTCCGCTTTTTATGGTTGCTGATGTGGCAAGTATTCCGATTTTTTTATTAAAAGTCGCCTTTACGGCTGATTTTACCGAATGAGAAATAACCTCAATAAACGGCACGGGCAAATTTTTCGATTCTTCAAATGCTACAGAAGAAACAGTGCCACAGGCGGCAACAATCAGTTTAACATCTTTTGAAAGTAAAAACTTTTCGTCTTCAAGAGCATATCTTTTTATGGTGTCGGCACCCTTTGTGCCGTAAGGAACCCGCCCGGTATCACCAAAGTATATAATGTCTTCCTTCGGCAAGACTTTTATTATCTCTTTGGCAACAGTAAGACCGCCCAAACCCGAATCGAAAATACCGATTGCACGGCTATCAGACATAGGGTTTACACTCCTTTATTTACATAAGATAACATTAATAAATAATAATTCATAATATAATACCATATTTTGAAAGGTTTATCAACAGTTTTAAGGTGTTTTTATTGTTTTTGTGCTAAATTTTTGTTGGATTTTGAACAAATCCGGCGGTTTTGAACCGTAGCAGTTATTATCCCGTTATCTGTTTTGTATTGTTTTTTTGAATTCCAAAGGAGAAATGCCTCTTATGTTTTTAAAAGCTCGGCTGAAGGAATATTGATTGGAATACCCGCATTTTTCACATATTTGACCTATATTGTAACGATTTTCACCAAGATAAATAATCGCAAGTTCTATTCTTTTTTTTATTATATATTTTTTTGGCGAAATGCCGTAATGCTTTATGAAAAATTTGTTCAAATATGATTCGCTGATATTTAAAGCATCGGCAATTTTTTTGTTTGATAATGTGCTATCGGTAAGGTTGTCGTCAATGTATTTTTGAATTTGGGTAGATTTATCGGTTATACTTTGTTCAAAAATCAAGGATAAAATTTTATAAAAAATTGATAATGATTCAAAGGTTGAATTTTTCATAAAGCTTTCCTTTAATTCAAAAAACAATTTAAGAATATTTTTGCTTGATATTATATCAAAACTCGTTATTTTATCGCATATTTTTTCTTCGCAATCAAAATTAATTACCGGGAAAAAACCGGATTCCTGTCTTAATATCTTGTAGTTTGCTCCTTTCGGCAAAAGGATAATATTGCTCGAAGTTGATACGGTTTTTTTATCGTTTTCAATATATGTTATTTTACCGCTGTCGGTAAATGTAATGCCGTAATTATTTCTGTTTGTCATCGTATCTATTGTGCCTTTTTTAGAGTAGATGTAAAAAATATCCACTATTTTTTTAATTCTGATTTTTTCTGTTTCCATAATAATCACCAAACAAATTATATCACTAATTTGCCGAATTTCAATATATTTAGTGCTGAAAATGTTAAATTTATTACTGTTTTTGTTATTGTAAAAATAAACTTATTTGATAAAATTATGATTAGGAGATATCATCGTGAAAAATCATGATGATAATAAAAAGACACCTGTTTCCTTTCGCTTTCGAGAGAACCGAAACAGATGCGATGTAAAAATTCCTATTTCGGTGTTTATATTGCATTTTGTGTCTTGGAAAGAAAGGGTGATTTTTATGAGTTTTACAAATAAAACAGCCATAGCTACCGGTGCCGCTTCCGGTATGGGACTTGAATTTTCAAGAAGCTTTTCCGAATTAGGCGGAAACATTGTAATGTGCGATGTGAACGAAAAGGCTTTGAAAGCCTATGTTGACGAAATAAACTCAAAAGGCAAAGGCAAAGCATTGGGTGTTGTTTGTGATGTGCGCGACTACTTGCAGGTTGAAAATGCCTGTAAAAGTGCTTTTGATACATTTGGGAGTATTGATATTGTATGCAATTTTGCCGGTGGTACTGCTGTAAGAATATTTAATTCTTATGACAAATATGACGAATTTCCCGATGTTCCCATAGAGGTGTATGATTGGGGAATGGATGTTAATTTGAAAGGGCAGTTCTATTTTTGCCATGTCGCTTTAAGATATATGCGGGAACAAAAAAGCGGTTTAATAGTAAATATCGGCTCTATTACCGGTATGGAGGGCGATGGTTACGGAATAGACTATCCGACATCCAAGGCCGGTGTTATGTTCGGGCTGACAAAATCTGTTGCGCAATTCGGCTCGAAATACGGTATTAGGTGCGTTTGTGTTTCGCCCGGACCCGTTTTGACAAGAGAGGCAATGTCAAATATGAAAACCCTTTTAGGCAGAGCTGCTGAGCCAAATGAAATAATTGACTTAATATTGTTTATCGCTTCGGAAAAGGGACGGTTCATTAATGGCGAGAATATTATGATAGACGGCGGCAGAAATGCCATGCAAAGGCAATGATGATATGAAAAAAACTTTTTTAGATAATGTCCCGATAGTTTCGATGATACAATGCAGAACTGCAAAAGAGTGTATCGAGAAGATAAACCGTTCTAACCTTGACGGAGCGGAGGCATTCGGAGTTCAACTTTGTCAATTAAAAAAAGAAGAAAGAACCGATGAAAAACTTAAAAGCATTTTTCTTGCTTGTGGTGATAAGCCTATTTATATAACATCTTATCGGTATAATCAAAGTGAGGGTATGAGTGATAGCGAATGTGTTGATTTGCTCATAAAGGCATTAAAATGCGGTGCAACACTTTGTGATATTCCCGGAGATTTATTTGATGCAAACGACCGTCAAATAACAAATAACGAAATCGCAAAATCAAAACAAAGAGACCTGATTGATGAAATACATTCTTTGGGTGGGGAAGTGCTGATTTCAACCCACGATTTTAAAAACCTATCCGCAGATGAAATTTTCGATATTGCAAAAATGCAATCAAATCAGGGCGCAGATGTTTTAAAGATTGTAGTAAGTTCCGAAAGCGTTTCTATGTTACCCGAATATATTTCGGTTATTCAAAGAGTGAATAATGAAATCAAAAAACCGTTTTTGTTCTTAGATGTCGGCGCTTGTTCAAACATTATAAGAAAAATGGGCGGTTTTTTAGGCGCTTGTATGTATCTTTGCGTAGAATCGCATGGTGAATTAGACACTATATATCAGCCTACAATAAAGCAAATAACAAAAATAAGAAATATTATGGAGGAAAACAATGAAGGCAATAACGATTAACAGTGATAAAACATTATCTTGGAGTGAAGTATCTCTTTCTCCGATTAAAGAAGGAGAAATAACAATAGAGGTTTATGCGGCATCTATTAACCGTGCGGATTTACTTCAAAGAGAAGGAAACTATCCGCCACCTCCCGGATGTCCGGATTGGCCGGGGCTTGAGGTTGCGGGTATTGTTAAAGAGGTAAGTTCGTCGGCAAAAAGGTTTTCTGTCGGAGATAAGGTATGCGCTTTGCTCGGCGGCGGAGGATATGCGGAGTTTGTTAATGTGCCTGAAGAAATGGTTATGCCGATGCCCGAAAATCTTTCTTTTGCCGAGGCTTCCGCAATTCCGGAAGTTTATGCAACTGCATATTTAAACCTTTTCCATGTCGGAAATTCAAAGCCCGGAGAAACACTTCTTATGAACGCCGGAGCATCCGGTCTTGCAAGTGCCGTAATTCCTATGGCAAAAGCTTTCGGACTTCGAGTTATAACAACGGTTTTAGGAAAAGAAATGGTAGAAAAGGTTTCGTATCTTAATGCCGACCGTGTTGTTGACTCCACAAGCGAGAATATTGCAGAGGTACTTAAAGAAGAAGAAGCAAATGGAAATCCCGTTAATATTGCCATCGACTGTCTTGGCGGGAAAATACTCGGAGAGTGTTTGCCTTTTGTTGCGAGAGGTTGCCGTTGGATTCAGATAGCGACACTTGCGGGGGATTATTCGGATGTTGATTTTAGAAATATTTATGTTAAAAACATTCGTATCATCGGAAGTACATTAAGAAGCAAAACACCCGAAGAGAAAGGAATTCTTTTGAGAGAACTAACCGAAAAGCTTTGGCCGAAATTCGAAAAAAGAGAAATCGTTCCTAAAATTCATGCGATTTTGCCCATAACCAATGCGGATGAAGCCCAACAAATTCTTTACCGCGGCGAAAATATCGGTAAGGTTGTATTAAGTGTCAAATAACGAAGTAGGGACAGTTTGAAACTATTGAAAAAGGCAAACTTCAACCGCTTAAAGAAAACAAAACCTTTAAGGGTGGCGAAATCGGAGAAGATTTCGCCAATATGCGTTTGTTCAAAATCTTACCAAAACTTGGTATTGCTCTTAAAATGTCTTATCCTTGACAAAACTCCGATAATTTGTTATAGTCAAAATAGAATTTCAATAACATTTATATTAGGAGAAATGAATATGAAATATAAAATTCAAGGTGAACCTATGCCGGTTGTTATTTGCGAGTTAGAGGCAAATGAAGCCGTGATAACAGAGTCAGGCTCTATGAGTTGGATGTCCCCGAATATGAAAATGGAAACATCTTCAAATGGTGGGATAGGCAAAATGTTCGGCAGGGCAATTTCAGGAGAAAATATTTTTCAAAATAAATATACTGCACAGGGAAGTAAAGGTATGATTGCTTTTGCATCCTCTTTCCCCGGTTCTATTCGTGCATATAACATTGAACCCGGCAGAGAAATTATTGTTCAGAAGAGTGGATTTTTGGCTTCTGATACCGGTGTTTCACTGTCTGTATTCTTTCGTAAAAAACTTGGTGTAGGACTTTTCGGCGGCGAAGGTTTTATTATGCAAAAAATTTCCGGCAACGGAACCGCATTCATTGAAATTGACGGCTCGGCTGTCGAGTATGACCTTGCTGTCGGGGAACAACTTATAGTTGATACCGGGTATATAGCCGCTATGGATGCAACCTGTAGTATGGATATCAAAAGTGTTCCCGGAATTAAGAATATGCTTTTCGGCGGCGAAGGTGTTTTTAATACGGTTGTTACCGGTCCCGGACATGTTATTCTTCAATCAATGCCGGTTTCATCGCTTCTGAACTCTATTGTTTTACCAAAGTCAGGAGATTAACAATATGAATAGATTATTTAGAAAATTCACCCCTCTTATTCTTATTGCTGCAACGGTTATTTTTACCCTTCTCGGTATAAAAGGAATTAAAGATCGCAAGGCCTTTACCCAAACAACCGCAACAATTTCAAGTATCACTTGTGATGACGCCGTTGGAGACGAGGATTCAAATTATCGTGTTATGGTTAAGTACAGCGTTGACGGAAAAGAATACGAAAGCGAACTGGGCGAATACTCGTCAAATATGAAAGAAGGCAAAGAAATAGAAATAAAGTATAACCCGAAGAATCCTAACGAAATAATAACAGCAGGAAGCTTTTCGGTGATTATGTATTTCGGTTTAGCCTTTATTTCTTTAATTTCATTTTTTGTAGTAATCTTGAAAAGAATACGATAAGTGAGAAATGGTATAAATACAAAGAATACCTGATAGAAACGCATTTTTACGAATCTGTCAGGTATTCTTTTTTATAGTGGCTCTTTGTCAATAGTTGGGGTA
>DCIE01000014.1 GCA_002315765.1 Ruminococcaceae bacterium UBA1734 | reverse complement strand
AATAATTATTGTTCTTATTTTATTAGCAGATGATAGGGTTATAGCATCAATAATATTCGCAGTTGCAATCGGCAAAAAAAGCATTGCACTAAGCTGTAAAGCACAAACCAAAGCCGAAATAACAAGTTCCTTTTTGTACTCTTTACAAATATTAAGAAGCTTAATAAACGGACTGTTTCCCGAACGAAGATAGTTGTTTAGAATAATATTCTCCCGGTTTACTATTTCTTCATCGGTCAAATTTTCAACATTCGGAGATATAATATTATACTTCATAAGAATCCTCTGAAAAATCTTAAAATGTTTTAATCTTTTCCATAAACAGCTTTGCCATTTTTTCATTTCCCATATCAGAAGGATGTAAACCGTCAGGCATATAGATTTCCATCTGCTCCTTGATTTCGGGAGAAATTCCCAGTTCACCGTAAAAATCAATAATCGGCAATCCGTATTTCCGTGCCACTTCTTTAATAATATTGACATATCCACATAGGTTAGTAACATGTCTTACACCGAATTCATTTAGCAATAGGTTTTCGTTAATACGATGGGTCGGCGTTATTACTATTACCCTTGCCTTCGGAAATTGACCTATTATATTTTGAAACAAAACGTTCAACGCACCGTAAAACGAAAATTCCGTATCATCGTCAATATTACCGAGAGGTGCATCACCGTGACCATAATCATTGGTTCCGCCGAATACCACAATTATGTCAGCATCCTTATCAAAGGTTTCGACCCTTGAATTAAACCATTGGTCCCAAACCGGATTCTCAGAAGGAACTCTGTTTCGTGCAATTCTTGTTCCGCCTATTCCATATCCCTTACAAATAGCTCCGGTTTCTCTTGCGACTATTTCAAAAAATCGGTTTTCGTCACAAGTGGTTCCCACACCTTCGGTTATGGAATCACCTAAAAATAAAATTTTCTTTCCGTTAATATCCATAAATACTCCCTCTTAATCCAATTTCAAAATAAGCTCTAATACCTTTTTTGCATTTCTATATAAATCTTCTCGTGATATGAGACCCATCTCAAGTGCTTTTTTCAATCTTTTTCCGCTACAATAGGGCATACGGATATTATTACCCGCCAAAAGCTCTTTGTAATGCTCGGCGTGATTATCCCAGTCGGTAGTAATAAGACCGTCAAATTTCCATTCGTCCCTTAATATGCTTATCAATTCGTTATTTTCCGAAGCATATTTGCCGTTTATTATGTTATAAGCGGTCATAATAACCCATGGATTTGCTTCTTTTACAGCTATTTCAAATCCCTTTAGATAGATTTCACGCAACGCCCTTTCGGAAACTCTTGAATCACTTTCAAATCTGTTAGTTTCCTTATTATTGCAACAAAAATGCTTTGGAGTAGCGGCGATATTTTGCGATTGAACGCCCTTTATTAAGGCGGCGGCAATCTTTCCTGTTAAGTACGGATCCTCGGAATAATACTCAAAATTTCTTCCGCAAAGTGGACTCCTGTGTATATTCATTCCCGGAGCAAGCCACACTGCCAAATTGTTTTCCTTTACCTCTTTTGCACTGCATTCCCCGAGTTTTTTTATCAGCTCCTCGTTAAATGTGCAGGCAAGCAATGTGGCACACGGCCATGCCGTTGTTGCGATATTTATTCCGTAATTCAATCGTAGTCCGGCAGGACCGTCGGTGGTCATTACCGGCGGTATACGATATTTATACATATCTCCGAATCCACGGGTGTTTGCAACACCTTTATTGGGTCTGCCACCAACTAAATCTATTAAATCCTCGTTGGTAAAGCTTGACATCAGTTCATCTAATGTCTGCTCTTGCTTTGCTACTGCGGCAAGTCCGAATTCAAGTCCGTCGGTGTTATTCACATCGGCAGAGTCAAATTGTATAGGTTCGTAATTCCAAGTGGGTTTTTCCGGCCAACTTGACATGTCAACCGAATCAATATCATATTCTCCTGTCGGCAGGGACTCATAGGTTCCGTCACTTTGCAATCTTTTACTTAATTTTTTAGGCGAAGCAAGTGATGACAACTGTTCAATAACAATATTTTCATCAATAGCAAATCCGAAAATCTTTTGGGCATTTCTTACGGAATTACCGACAAATATCAGATACTCACCCTTTTCAAGCAAAAATGCGGATTTTTGAATTTTACCCAAATCATCAAAAGATGCCATTTGGTTAATATCAATACAAATCTCAAATTTCTCTTTTGATGAGGGCTTTAATAATTTTGTTTTCTTAAAAGCAATAAGCTGTTTCTTGGGTTTTCCCAAAATCCCGTCAGGTGCCGAATAATACACCTGCACAACCTCTTTACCTGCATAGTTTCCTATGTTTTCTACGGATATATTAAGCCTTAAAATATTATCTTTCTTTTCGATTTTTTGCGTTTCTATTTTGAAATCGGTATATGAAAGACCGTAACCGAAAGGATAATTAACCTTATCAGAAGCGCCTTTTATCGTTTCAAAATAACGATATCCCACATAAATATCATCGGTATAATCGACATAATCATCCGACTCGTTGAAGTTTTTTGAGGATGGATAATCGTCAAAACTTGATGCAAATGTATCGCTTAATTTTCCTGATGGACAAACATCACCACAAATAATGTCAGCCTCGGCAAGTCCACCCTCCATGCCTGCCTGCCAAGCAAGCAGCGCCGCACCGATTTTTTTGTTATTCTTAAACCACGAGGTATCCACCATACCACCCACATTAAGAACAACTACCGTTTTTTCAAAGTTTTCCAAAACCCTGGAAATCAGTTTTTCTTCATCTTCTAAAAGGTAAAAATCCGAATCGTTTCGGTCGGAATTTTCCGCCGAATACCTGCAAATACTGATTATTGCCGTATTTGAGATGCTTCTTACCTCTTCAAATAAATCTTCGGGTATTTCCGGCTCGGTAGTTTTTCCTACCTCTATTCCCGCATCATACTGCTTTTTCGCTTCTCCCAGATAAAAATCCGACAGTTTGCCGAAAACCGAAATCTTACCCTCTTTTTCTTTAACATTCATTGCATCGCAAAGATTACGGCAATATTCGGTGTAAACATCACCGCTACCTCCGCCGCCCTTTACATAGTCTGCAGATGCAATACCGAACAAAGCAACGGTATCATTGTTATTAAGCGGCAATGTATTATTGTCATTCTTTAATAAAACCATACCCTCGGTTGCCGCTTCTCTTGAAAGCATAATATGTTCCTTACAACCCGTAAGTCTTTTTCCGCCGTTACCCAAGGGTATATTCGGTTGATATTGAAGTCTTAACCATTTTTCCATTAAATAATACCTCTGTTATCTAAAATAGTTCTCTCCCGTTTTTGTAAATAAAGCCGATAGCCTCGTCGTCGCCCTTTCTGCCGTTGTACCAAACCCTCCAACAACCATCTTCTTCAATCCATAAAGCAGATGGCTTGTAGCAGGAATCATGGTCCCAACCGTTGGGGGTTGGTATCCCTATGGGATTCATTTTTGAACGCTCCCAACCGTCTATACCGTTATCCGACCTTGCCATACAAATATTTGCTGTATGAATATCCCTATATCCGATATAGAACATAACATATCCCATATCTTTGGTATGTAAAACCTGACATCCACCCACACGGTCTTTTTCATAATCGTTTTCGGGGCAATTGCTATATATGGGCTGTGTTCCGTATTTTTCCCAATGAATCCCATCCTTGCTTTCGGCATATGCCAAAACATTAGGTTCAAATGTTTCACCGGCGGCATACCACATTTTATAAATTCCGTTTTCAAAAAGAACGCAGGGATTCATTACTGAATAACCCTCCCAATCTCTTTCTCTTGTCAATACCGGCTCTTTTTGAACCCTGTTAAAATGAATTCCGTCTTCGCTTTCGGCATATCCGATGGCGCTATATCCGTTTGCCTGACCTGTGTACCACATTTTGTATTTATCCCCGATTTTCAAAACGCAGTTTCGGTTAATATCCTCTTCCCAGCCGGAAGATTCGTCAATGCCTAATGTAATTTGAGGTTTTTCCCAATTTATACCGTCATCACTAAAAGTAACGGCAACACTTTTTTTAGGTCTCCAAGAAAAATCCATTCTGTATCTACCGTTATCACGGGTAACATAGACGTCAAAACATGTTCCCAAATCGTTTCCGCCCAAAATCGGGTTGTTCTCATATTTAACAAAATTATTCATAACAATTTTCACCTATTTTAATAATAAATCTATCGGGAATGCTGTTTTCTACAACTTTTTTCCCATCAACAAAAACAAAGAATCCCTTGCCTTTTTTGTATTCGGTACCGTATTTATCCCACAACACCGTAACGAAATGACTATGATATTTTATTCCGTCAACACATAAATAATCAAGCTCGTCCTTTGTAAACATCGGATTGATATTTAAACTGTCTGTATCGGTAGGAATAATACCGGCAAGACCGCTGATTACCAAATCGCAAAATGTCGAATGATTATAATCCTTTCCACGCTCTCTCGGTTGATCCGGCGGAGGATTATCCATAAGTATTTTACGGGCTAACCATTCACCTGTAAACGGATTAAGGTTTTCGTCAATAAAGGGAACCTTTTTGCCGTTTTCAACCAAATAATGAGAATTAGCAAACAAATGCAACAATTCACAGTAATCCTTCTTTTCAAGTGTCGTTTGCTTATAATTGTTTATAAAATTATTCATTGCCGTCAATGTTTGGGATGTTGCAAAGGGCCAAGAAGGACCATTCCACAAACACTCATGGTCAAATTCTTTCATAAAATCGGGACAGCACTGCTCGGTTGTTGTAGGACCGTATGGGGCATAAAAATATCTTTTATCATTAAGATAACTCCAAGCATTTTCCATATTGCTTTGAGGAATGTTAAAATACCACGGAATATAGCCCACAAGTTCTCTTACATCCACCAAACAATTTTTTTCTATATCAAAGGTTTTATAAAATTCAGCATTGTCATCCCATAATAACCCGTTGATTTTTTTCTTTAACGAAGTGGCTTTGGCCGAAAAAATCTCTTCATCTTCTGATTTGTTAAGGCGCTTGGCTATTTTAGATATTGCCAAAGCATCGCCGTACATATAGCAACTAAGTGTTGGACGGATTCCGCTTCCTCCTGCCGAAAATTCCATACCGTCTCTATCATCAATTTGATAAAACAGTCCGTTTTCTAATCCTTTTTCCCTCTCCCAAGCATAATAATTTTCTTTTAGTTTTTCATATAGAAATTCAATCGTAGAGTAATCTCCCCAAACATTTGAAGCGGCGTAAATTGCATCGGCAAGCCACACACTGTAGCTTCGGGGAATTGAATCCGGCAAAAACCAAAATTTTGCATAAGAGTTTATATATTCGGGATTGTGCAACCATCTTCCTTCATAAATTTGATGACCGGCAGGACAGCAAATGGCATTATGCTTTCCCGCCCAAGGAACATCAGGAAAAAATTCGGTAACAACATAACCGTCGGAAGTGTTTTTGATATGTTTGCAAAATGTATGCCAACGGAAATAATATATCTCCTCTATTATTTTATCGGAAATATCCAAAAGGGGAATTCCCGCATCAAAGGGCGATATTTTGCCCAAATTATAACTGTGATTTTGTTTTATTTTTTCTTCATCTAATATGCAATATTTGCTCATTTTTATTCCCTTATACCAATTGGAAGGTTTCGTAATCTTCCGTATTGCTGTCATGACCTATAAAAACCCTGATTTCGCCCGGTTCGTAAACATAATTTAAATCAACATTGTAGAACATAAAATCATCTACGGTTAATTCAAATTGTACCTTAACCGTTTCGCCGGACTTAATGAACACCTTTTTGAATCTTCTTAATTGCTTTGTAGGTCTTGAAACGCTTGCAAAAACATCTCTGAAATACAGCTGAACCGTTTCATATCCATCCCGTTTGCCGACATTGGTAATCGAGATTGATGCAACCATTTTTTCACCTTTTGCCAAGGTTTTACTGTTTAGCAAAATCTTGTCATACATAAAATCCGTATAAGTAAGTCCCTCACCGAAACAGTAAAGGGGTTTAAGCGGACAATCAATATATCCCGTTACAAACGTATCGGAAACATCGGTCGAATGGTCCGTTGGTAACAAACCGTAATATATCGGTTCTTGTCCCACACTATATGGGAAAGACATGGTAAGCCTGCCCGTGGGAGCGTTGATGCCGAACAGCATATCAACAATTCCCTTAGCTCCCATTGAGCCCGGAAACCACACATCAAGAATAGACTTTGCATACTTTGAAATGTGGGTAATGTCAAGAGGTCTATGGTTAAATAATACGACGATTATATTATCATTAACCTCTTTAACGGCATTAAACAACTCTTGTTGAATAATCGGAATTTTTATATCAACCTTTGATGTTATTTCTCCGCCTGCACGTGGATGTTCGCCTAATAACAACACAACCTTGTCGGCCGCCTTTGCTATTTCTACAGCTTTGTTAATCTTATCCTTTCGTGCTTTTTCATCCGTTTCGCATGGTAGCTTTCTTTTAATAAGCATCGGCTCTTCAGCCCCGAGCATTTCACAACCAACCGTCATAAGCAGACTGCCATCGGGCAAGTTTTTTTCTAAAACCTCCCGAACAGACTTATCCTCACTACGATATTTTAAATTGCCCGGCCAACCACCCAACAAATCCTTGGACTCTAAAAACGGACCGATAAATGCCGTTTTTTCATTTTTGTTAAGTGGTAAAAGGTTGTCATCATTTTTTAGAAGCACCGATGTTTGACTTACCGCATTATAAGCGATATCCATCATTTCTTTTCCTCGGCAAATTTGTTTTGCTTTTTGTGCATCGGCAAATCTGTATGGATTTTCAAATAAACCAAGCCTGTTTTTAAGCTTTAATATTCTAAACACTGCATCATCAATTTGTTTTTCGGTGATTTTTTTGTCTTTTATAAGTTTTGGCAATCCCTTATAATATCGTCCGATACACATTTCAATATCAACTGTTGCATTGATTGCATATTCAGATAATACATCATCCTTATCTGAAATACCATGACTTTGCATATTTGTAAGGGAACCGTAATCGGTTATTGTAACACCATCATAGCCCCATTCATCCCGCAAAATATCCTTTAATAAATGCTTGTTGGCGGTAGACGGAACGCCACCTATAGTGTTAAAAGATGTCATAATCATACCGCTTTTTGCATCACATGCAGCTTTATATGAGGGTAGATAATATTCTCTTAAAAACCGCTCCGAAATATCCACCCCTGCGTATTCTCTGCCCGCTTCAACCGCACCGTAAGCGGCAAAATGCTTAACACAGGAACTGATAGTTCCCTCATTTTCAAGACCATCACCTTGATAACCTTCCACTGCCGCTTTTGCCATAACCGAGTTAAGATAGGTATCTTCTCCCGAAGATTCCATAACTCTTCCCCATCTTGCATCCCTTGACAAATCAACCATAGGTGAAAAGGTTACGTGAATTCCCGTGGCACAGGCCTCTTTTGCGGCGGCGGCGGAAAGCTCTTTAACCAATTCGGGATCAAAAGAACATGCTTGTGCCAACGGAATGGGAAATGTTGTGTCCAAACCGTGTATTATGTCAAGCATAAAGAGCATTGGGATATGGTGCGGATGATTCTTAATATGTTCTTTTTGTATTTTTATTATTAAATCAGGGTCTGAAACATTTATTGCAGAACCCACGGCATTTACCAACTCTTGAGGAAAATCAAGGGTTGCATTTTCTCCCGTAGTGTTCAGTGTCTCTTTATAGTATTCCCCCGGAATTTGATTCAGTTCTCCGATTTTTTCACTAAGTGACATCTCGCCAAGTAGTTTTATTAGTTCGTTTTCCCTCACTTTATGCCTCCTGATATTTCAAAAAAATGCCACCCATAAAATTATTCAGTTTACAGGTGGCAAGCATTACTTATTTAAGTAAAAAGCATATTATTCTATTGTTATCTTCATTACGCCGTTATAATGAACACCGTATTGAATATGCTGTGGAATTACATACGCATTTCCGTTGTTATCTGTTGCAATAGAACCGTCAGCGTTAAGACCGACTATTTCGGTATAAGCGTGTGCGTGTTCATCGCCGCAAATAAGACCCTTAACAATGTCGTAGTTTTTCCTTATTAGTGTGCATACCTGCTGTGTAACAGTATCGTTTTCATTAGCACCTGTAAAGTAGTTGCTGTTTTTGTATTTGCCGAGATAGAAATCACAGTAGTATGAACCGGTGGACTCCGTTCCGAATGATGTCTTATCGGCTGCGGTACCCCGGTCACTCATAAAGTATACGGTTTGTTCATTTTGATTCCACGTACGCATTGCACTGTGTTGGAAAATGATAACCGGAACATTCTTTGTTCTCGCCAGTGCAAATGCACTCTCCAATTGAGCAAGCTGTGCTGCTGTGTAAGACTTTGTTGAATCATCTAAATAGATAAGCATCAGATTGTCTGTAACACCGTCGTTTTTCTTTAGAATTTCATAATCAAAGTTTACATTATTAGTCCAATAATTTTGAACCATAGCATTCCTTTGAGCAAGTGTATACTTATTGGTAAGACCGGTCGTATCGGCTTGACAGGTTTCCATTGTTTCGTGGTTACCCAGTACCATCTTGATACTACCATTAACCGACTTATTTGTCAATAGGCGTTGGGTCATTTCCATAGAGCCGTTTGACAGATAGTCAACTGCATCTCCGCCCATAACCGTCTTTTTGAACATACTTGCATACTGCATCGCTTTTTTAACATTACTTAATTGCGAGCCGTCTCTCAACCATGTTCTGCCACGATAGGAAGAAAGAACATTTGCATTTTTATCAAGAAGGTCCTGTTCGTCGATATAGTTGAAATGCGGGTCGGTCATAAAGACAATTTCGGTTTTTTCCGTATTAGCAAAACCGGTTAAATTGGCTTCTCTTACCAAAAGATTATTTTCAAGAATATAAATCTTATGATTCGGGTTTGTATCGGTACAGCCTTCATATCCGCAATAGTATTGCTTTACGGTATTTGTTTCAAAATAGTTTTCAACTCTGTCAACCTCAACATAATTTACCACAGCGTTTTCAATATTGGTTTTCTGTTCACTTGCGGTTTCTGCCGCAACCTTATAAACACTGCTTTGGAAGTTTTCGGTATAAACAACCTTTACTTCGTTTTTGGCATTTTTGTATTTTATGTAACCTCTAACCGAATAAAATGTATCATACTTTGTTTCATCAACATCCGTTAAGCATAAGGTGTACTTTATTTGATTTGCATTTTCTTCAAGAATGTTTTTTGCAACAACCTTTGAAGGTGTAGCTCCTGTGGTAAGCGGTGTGAAATTCGACTTGGTTTCACTGTCCCACTGCCATTCCTTTACAATAGGAGTATCAAGGAACATTTCCTTACCCTCTGCCGTATCGGTAGGAAGGGTAATGGCACCGTATTCAATAACCTCCGGCAACTCATCAAGGAACGATTTGTTAAGATTAAACACAAATCTAAGGCCTAAATCGTCACTATCTTTAATATCAGCACATTCAACATTAAAGTTTGAATTGATTAAAGCCGAAGTATATTCAGAACCTTTAACGGTTTGCCTTGTTTCATCACGGCTGAAAAGTGCGCCAATCCATAGCCAGTTATCGCTGTCTTTAACATCAACCTTAATCTTTGCCACATGGTCCCCTGCCTCAAGTCCGGTAGCAAAAACAGTAGGATTCATGTGATAGAAGTTATGGGTTGTATATTCTCCACCATCAATACTGATATCATATGTTCTGTTTGAAGCACCGTTTCTTGTGCTGTTATAGTTATGAAGCAGTCCGATAAGCTCGGTACCGTTAAATTCAACAACAAGGGTATGGTCAACATCACCGTACCAGAAATTGAACAAATCATCGTATCCTCTTAACGGGAATGCGGTATCATGCTTGTATGATACGCCGGAGCCGCCAAGTTCAATTGAACGGGTAACTAACTCTTGTGAGGGTTGAATATATGTAATATTACCATTTAACAAATGACTGTTTTGAACTTCCGGAAGATTATAAGAAGCTGTTGTTCCGTCATATTCACCGTAAACAAGTTGACTGTTCAAATATTCTTTAATAACATTGAAATAAACTTCATTTCCGCCCTCTTTCAAATGGACGGTATCATAAGCGCCGCAAATGGTTTTCCACTGATCATAGGTAAATCCACCCGGAAGCAGGTCGGCAAGGGCACAACCTACATGAAGTGAGGGAATATTATAAACCTTACAAATATCCTCGTGAGCCTGAGCTTGAAGATGTAGTTTTGAGCCGTTTGCCTTGCGGGCCTGATCTGCTTTATCATAATCGGTTACAAGAACCGTAATAATATCACAGGTCGGGAACGATTCTTTAATTTCTCTGACAATGGTTTCAAATTGATATGAAGCTCTTTCGTATGTTGCATTGTCGTACTTATCATTAATAGAATATTCAAGGAATATTAAGTCGGGATTTTGCGAAAGAACATCCTTATTTAGACGATATGAGCCCAACAGCGTTCCGCTTTCTCCGCAAGCACAGTTTATCGTATTTATTGTAGCTTCTGGGAATGTATTTTTAAGCCAAGCTCCCGAAAGATTTCTCCAACACTTGGAAGCATCAAATCCGGGACCTCCGTAGCCCTCTGTTACAGAGCCACCGAAATAAACAACATTCAATTTTTTATCGCCTGTTGTCAATTTGCTGTATGTATTTTGAAGACCGGAGCCACGATTAAAGATATAATCGGAATACTCGGTATTTGCTTCTTCGGTAAACCAAATAGTATAATCACCTGCCGGAATTGTCAATATGCCGTTTTCAGAGATATATTGATTTGAATTTGTATCAATTGCATGGCCTACGTATCCGTCGGCAATTAAATAACTACCTGCTGTAGGAGTAAATGAAATTTTGTCCTGCTCTGCAACTGTAAGACCCCAAATGGAAGTATTAACAATTGAAGATACGGTTCTTATTGCAGAACCTACATTATTATATACTTTCCAGTCGCCACCGCGATATACAACGCCCGGCTTTGCCATTACCTGCAAACCGCCGTTTACGGTAATTTTTTGATTGCTTCCGGCTTTTACGCCTAAGAATGCAACATATCCGGCGTTATTAATGCTAATGTTAAAGTTTTTCTTGAAAGGATATGTAGTACTGTTTTCATTGTCTCCGCCAAAACGAATTTTAAGCGGATTGTTCTCCGAATGTCCTATTTCGGCATTATTAAGCACTAAATTAAAATCTTGACTGTTGTATGCATTTGAATTGGCGTAAAAATATGTAGGAATATTAAGCTCACCGATGTTTTCAATAGAAGTGCCGGAAAGCGTACAAGCACAATCATATGTAACGGTTTGGACTTTGTTAATAATGGAATCAGAACTTTCTATCTTATAGGTTGATGTTGAAAGATAGGGAGCCTGACATCTGAGGAATCCGTTATTGTTGTCGTTTATTACATAAAACTTTGTGCCACTGCCGAATGTTACGCTGTTTCCCAGCGCAAAGATATATTTTGGCGTACCTTTTGTTGTCGGTGAAAAAAGGTTTATGTTTCTAAATTCGGTAGGACCGCTTAAAAGCAATGTTACGCCGGTTCTTTCCGAATAAGCAACAAACTGATTTACGCCCTCGTAACCCTGAACAACAATTTTTGCAGTGTGGACTACCTGTCGTTCGTTTGAATTTCTTTCCCAAGGGCAAACGGTATGACTGCTTGATGAAACGGTATCTCCGTTGTCCGGAGCCAAAACATAAATATTAGCGGTATCACCTGCTTTTAATCCGTCTGCATTTGCGGATTTAACGGCCTCCAAAATTGAACCGGCAGGAGAACTAACGCTTCTTCCGTCGCCGCTTCCTTTGTATTTTGCATAATAGTTTCTTGATACGGGATCCGTTCCAACGGTAACATTGTAATCACCGGCAGGAACAGTAAGCAAACCGTCAGATGATTCTATCACCTGTCCTGTTGTGGTATTTGTAGCCGTTGCAGAATAACCCGAGCTAACGGCAAATGTACCGGCAGTTGAGGTGTAGGAAAGAAGTCCTGTGGTAGAAACGGTAAGGGACCATATTGATGTATTAGTAATAGAGGTTACGGTTCTTATTGCTTCTCCTGCGGTGCTGTATACCTGCCAATCGCCACCACGATATTGAACACCCGATTTAGCAATAATTTGCAAACCGCCGTCAACATGGATTTTTTGATTTCCCTTTGCGTTTAAGAAGCCGACAAAGCTTGCATTTTCAATATCAATATTGAAATTTTTCTTAAAACTATAGGTGGTGTTATTTTCATGGTTTCCGCCGAAACGAATCTTAAATACTTCGTTGATATTATTACCGATACCTGCATTATTCAAAACAAGATTAAAATCTTCCTTGTTGTAAGCATTGTAATCTGCATAATTGTAGGTAGGAATATTAAGCTCTTGATTGCCGTAAGCGCCGCTTGCATAGGTGATTGTTTGAGAATTTTGAACTATTTGACTTGATTGGTCAAGTTGATATTGAGAGGTTGCAACGCAAGGAGCGGTAGTTTTGGTAAATCCGCCGCTCGAACTTGTTTTTCTGTAATAAACAATATCTTCGCCGAAGGTGAGATCAAATCCGTAAGCCCAAATATACTTTGCATCTGCACCGTCCGATGCAGAAGGTGAAAACAAGTTTACATGCTTAAATTCAGTGGGTCCGCCCAAAATCATCGTTGTATCGTTTCTTGAAGAATATGCAACCGATTGTCTTCCACCGGTAGCATAATCATAAGCCTGAACAACGATTTTTGCATTGTGGAATACCTGTCGTTCGCTTGAATTTCTTTCCCACGGACAAACGGTATGACTATCGGCACCTGCACTGTAACCGACCACAGGAGCAATAACATAAATGTTTGCCGTATCACCGGTTGTTAATCCGTCTGCGTTTACGGATTTAACTGCTTCTAAAATAGAACCGGCCGGAGAACTAACGCTTCTTCCGTCACCGCTTCCGTTATATTGAACATAATAGTTTCCCGATTTAGGTCCCGAATCAGCGGATACATATACACTGAAAACAGACGCTATCATCGCTAAACACAGTAACAAACTGATTACTTTTATATATTTTTTACTCATAATAGTTTCCCTCTCTTTCAATATACTCTTTTCTTACGGTGCTGTCATTTCATTATCCATATTTATTCTGGTAATGCTGAAATTATCCAAAACACCTTTTCCGCTTATCACAAGGTCGAAATCTGCCGCACTGCCCTTGGATAGTTGAGACGAAACGGTATATTCAACGGTTTGCCACTCGCTTGAAACGCTGTTGTTATAGGTTTTTTCCTCACCAATCAGATTAAGTTTAACCGTTAGAGGTGCTTCTGCCTTATATTTATATGAAATCTTGTATGATGCCCCTGTTGCAAGGTCATTTGTTAAGGATTTGCTGTAAACACACTTTCCGTAAAACGACATTGTGCCACCGCTTTTGAAAAAATTATTATCGGCTATATTTTTCTTGATTCTTATTAGGTCAATAATATTAATATATCCGTCACCGTTTACATCGGAATACTTAGCAGCCGGTTTATTTGCAACGATGCTTGAATATGATGTACCCTCACTGGTAAGTATCGTCGAAATAATGCTTGTTAAATCGCCGGCATTCAGTTCACCGTTATAATCAACATCTCCGGGACAAACAAACAGCGAATCGGAGGAGGACGAAAAGTCATCCTTAACAATATTGGATTTGTACTTTACTGCCGAAACCGAAAAAGAACCGGCCAAAAACAATACTGTTACCAAAGATAGCACCAGAAATCTAGGTATATACTTTTTCATTACAATCACCCTTCAATATTATTTGATGTAGTTTTCTACTTTACATTTTAATGAAACAATCAATAAAAAACAATTGCATTTTGTTGCATGGAAATAGCATGATGTTGCAAATATAACGAAAGCTATTATTATTTAATATGTTTTTTGTGCAAATACACCAAAAAAATCCAGTATTATTGTAAAAAATAAAAAATGTTGTTTTTTCTATATATAGTATTTTGTTGAGTCGACAATAAAAATAAAACTTCAATTCTTGGGATAAACATAACAGGCAATCTAATAAAATAATCGCCGATAGACTTAACGGTAATAACTTATTATCTTGCCGTCCATCGCTTGACAAAAACTGCCCGAAAAGATTAATTTAACGGCAAATCAAAACTATCTATCGCAGGGCGGTTCTCATTATTCAAAAAGAGCATATCATTAAAGCTATAAAAGTTTTATGATATGCTCAATTTGTTTCTAATATTAGAATTTTTTAATATTTATACTTTGTTAATCAAATGGCAATGTTTTTACCGACCTACAATGTCAAAACAACCTTGCCTACATTTTCTCCGCGATACAAAATTTGTTGTGCCTCGTCTGCCTGCGTGATAGGCAGGGTTGCATAAATTTTCGGAACAATTTCCCTACTTTCGAATTTATCCCAAAGATTTTCGACAAGTTCTTTCAGCAATTCGCCCTTTTGTTCGGGAGTTTTACTTCTAAGAGTACTGCCGATGATTTGAATATTTTTCACATAAATATTCTTGAAATCCACATCGGAACAATCCCCGGCAAGTGTTGCAATTTGAATCCAACGGCATCCCCTTGCAACGAAAGGCAAACATTTACCCAACATTTTTCCGCCTAAACAATCAATTGCAATATTTACGGGTTTTCCGTTTATTTCTTCTTCTTTTAATACTTCATCGATATTTTCGGTGGTTGTATCAACAACCCTATCAGCATTTAGGTACGCAACTTTTTCCACCATTTCTTTGCCTAATACTGTTGTAATAACACGAAGACCGAATGCTTTTGCCATAGGTATTACTGCACTTGCAAGTCCCGATGCACCTGCATTCATTAGAAGGGTTTCCCCGGTCTTTGCCTTTCCGACATGAAACAAATTAAGATAGGCGGTTGCGTAAACCTCTGGAATTGCCGAAGCTTCCTCAAAAGACAAGTTTTCAGGCATCGGCATTACCATTTCTTCGGGAACATTTACAAATTCCGCATAACCGCCGCCGCCCAACAATGCGCAAACTTTATCACCGACAGAAAATCTATTTGCTTTGGAGCTTACTTCCTTTACAATGCCTGCAACCTCAAGTCCCGGCCAATCGGGGCAACCTTCGGGAGGAGGATAATTTCCTTCTCTTTGAAGTAAGTCGGCACGGTTTATGGCAGCTGCACGAACCTCAATTGTGATTTCTCCGTCCTTTAACGAAGGTAGGGAAACCTCACTCCAAGACAGTGTTTTGTCTTCATTAATTGTTATTGCTTTCATTATTCATTTCTCTCCTTATAACATTTACTTGTTTTATTGTAGGCTGTGCAGGGGTATCCAGCTCACTGTGTGACTCGACACAAAGATACATACAGCTACCTAACAATCCACCGGTTTTTCTTAAAACATTTGAGCAGGCACCAACATCTAAAAACAAGATTGGCTTTTTTAGTTCTTCGGTTACTCTTTGCATTGCTTTTATGTAGTCCGGAAGCATATTTATTGAAGTTGATTTAACAACGATTTTCACTATATCGGCACCATGCTCGGCTTGAAGCTTTGCTATGTTAAAAATCTCATCAAAGGAAAGTTCTCTGAAATCATGGGTTGAAACAAGCACTTCACCGCCCATAGAATGTATATCGGATATTAGTTCCTTTTGTTTTAACACAGCAGCTTTATCACTTGTGATTTGATAATCGTTTTTATCAAATAAATCTCCCGGAACATCGCAAAGTGTTGCACCGCATTTTAATGCTTTTATCAGCAAATCAGCGCATTCATCATCGGTTAAACCTTCGCTCTCGTTGTATCTGTAAGATGTAACATAAATAGGCTTATCATCGCAGGAAGCAAAAATACTTTTAAGCTTTTCATCGGTTCTTTCTTCCCTTTTCAGTTGGCAAAGTTGAATTCCAAACGCCTCTGCACCGTCTGTCAAAGACCTTCTTATCTTGTAGATACAATCATTTGCGGTTTTGCACTGAATCATAGAAACTAACGGGATTTTATCTAAAAATGTTTTTCCCATATTACCACTGCCTTTGCATAGCGCTTCGACCGCCGTCTATCATAATGTTTTCACCGTTAATAAACTGTCCTTTTTCGGAAGCAATAAACAGTATTAAATCTATGATTTCTTTTGGGTTTGCAGCCCTACCCAAAAGAGTTTTCATACATGCCATATCTTCTCTTGTAAGCACCGGTCCCGGAGACACGCAAACACACCTGATACCGTATTTTGAGCCGAATTGTGCAACCGACTTTGTAAGACCGTACATTACTCCCGCCTTTGAGGTCGGATAATCCATACCATAACCGTCACCCTCTACGCCGGTGATAGAGCCGATATTTACAATAAGACCGCTCTTTTGCTCTCGCATATATTTGCAAGCAGCATGACAAAAATAAAACTGGCCTTTTAGATTTACATCAATTCCCCAATCGTAAATATCTATGGGAACATCGGGAAACTCGTCATATTTTTCTCTGGCACCCATCATTCTTACTGCAGTACCGCCTGCAAAATTACATACAACATAAATACTCCCAAAGGTATCAAATGCTGTTTTACAGGCATTACTAACCTGTTCATAATCCCTTACATCGCAAACAACGCCTATTGCTTTTCCGATTTTCAAGGAATTGATTTCATCTACATATTGTGCTAATTTTTCTTTATTTACATCGCACATAACCACATTTCCGCCCAGCTTTGCCCACTCCCTTGAAAAAAGTAAGCCCATACCGGACGCTGCGCCCGTTGATATTGCTGTTTTATTTGAACAATCCAATTGCTTCATCTCCTTTAACCATATTTTATCAAATATGCAATTTATTACAATAACAAAAATTATACAGTTTTTAACATTTTCAGCACTTTTTTGTTGAATATCGGCTCAATAAATGATATTATTTATTCGGTGATAGTATGAACTTACAAAAAATAAGAGTAAAAGAAATAACTGATATTTTTTACAAATACTCAAAAGCAGGTGTAAAAGAAGAAATGAATAATAGGCCCTCTTTCGGGATTTCTTTTTGCGAAAGCGGTAAAATAACCTATATTCAAAAGGACACCAAGATTGTTTCGACTAAAAACAATGTAATCGTTTTACCGAAAGGAGCAAGCTATAAAATCATAAGACAGGAATCGGGATTCTTTCCGGTAATAAATTTTGAATGTGATGAACAAATATGCGACACAATCACAAGTATTGATGCCGACTGTGGGAAAATTATGGAATTGTTCTTTGAACTTAAAGAGTGCTATATCCAAAATTACACATTGGAGTCATTGTCTTTATTTTACAAAATTCTATCGGAAATTTTCGAGCTTGCTCCAAAAGACAAATTCTCACAAATCAAAAAATACATAAACGGCAATTTGTCCGACTGCTCATTGTCAAACAAAAAAATCGCCGATGCTTTGAACATCAGTGAATCGTACTTAAACAAGCTATTTATTAAACATTACGGAAATTCCACCAAAAAATACATAATCGAAAAGAGATTGGAACTTGCCGTGCGGTATCTTGGTGAAAACCGCTATAACATAAGCGAAATATGTGAAAAATGCGGATATTCAAACCCCTATTCTTTTAGCCGGGCTTTCAAAAATGCAAAAAATATTTCTCCGTCAGTATTCAAAAAGACCTTGCATAATAGATAAAATATATCAAAAGCTATGGTGATATATTTGATTAATTCGAATTTGATAATATTATGAATGCCGAAATCTATTTTAAGCAAAACGGATTAACTCTCAATTCCTTAAAAGACAATTAAAATCGGTATGCCAAAAGTATGCCAAAATAATGCCAACCTAAACAATCTTAAAACAATCCAACACTGTTATATCTGAACACCAAGCGGTATTTGATTTTCACTGGTGCGACCTCTTACCCATCTTTTATAGTTTTAATAAGCAAAATTTACCCCCCTGAGAATCCATTCCCCACCTCACCTAAACTACATTTTCAAAGCGAAATCCGAAAATGTAAAATAGGGTTTTATGATGCATCGTAAATGTAGCATTCACCGGAAAAAGCATAACACACGATTTGAGTGGATTTTTCCTTTTAAACTCCCGTAGTAAAGGCGAAGACGGAAACTTTTATTCAAACGACAGCTACAAAGACAGTTACGGTTACTTTGGTAGCTCTTGGTACGGATACGGTGATTTTGATATTGAGTCCGACGGCTTTTCACTTATGAAGTTAAGCAAGGGTGAAACAGTATATTACGATGACGGCACAACCGAAGACTTTGACCCATTATACCACAGCGAGTTTCCGACATTCTTATCTCTTTCGGGAAACATATTTGCCTGTTATGACGGAAAGCCCATTTCAAAAACAATTGATGCCGAAAGGTTATCCTTTATAGGTACGGGGTGTATCGCAGAAGAAAAGCAGTTTTGTTCAAGCAACAATTCCCCATTACCGTTCAGGCACGATGTTACGGTATTCTCGCTCGATTACGACGACCTTGATTGGATGTGCGGGTAAAAGAAAAGGACAATGCGTTTGCACTGTCCTGCCCGATAACATCTTTTCAAAATCCTACTTTTCAATTTGTGAATCACAAAAGCTTAAAAGCATCGGAATATCGTTTATTGCGGTTTGCCAAAGAACATCGGCGTCAATAGAGCCGTATCCGTGAGCTAATGCATTGCGCATTCCCCTTACCATATTCCAAGGAATTTCGTTCTTTGTGGATTCACGATATTCGTCTGATAGACTGTTCGCAAGCTCCCCTATTTGCAAAACGCTCATAGCAACTGCATTAAAATATGCCCTATCGGAAACAAACAAATTGTAATCCTTGCCGAATCTATCTATAAAGCCAAGTGCTTCACTGCAATGTAAGCATATATGCGTAATAATTTGCAAATCTTTACTGTTCATATATGCACACCCTTTCTTTATAGAGAGTTTCGGCAAATCCCGGATTGTTCTTTTTGTTATACTCTTGCTCTAACGATTGAACGGTAACAAGGTCAATTTCTTTTTGAAGAGCTTCTTGGACATCGGCAAATAAGCCACCCATGTCGAAAAGTGATTTAATTTTAGAGCCGTTTCTATCAATGAGGATATCTATATCGCTATTCACAGTAGCTTCGTTTCTTGCATAAGAGCCAAACAAATAAACTGCTTGCAACTCATACTTTTGGGCAATAGGAATGACCATTTTCTTAATTTCTTCAATTGAATATATCATTTCCTCACCAACCTTTATTTTATTATATCTTTAATTTATCTAAAAGTAAACAACATTTTATGTCGGAGGTGGTTTATCTATGGTAGATATAGTTTTTTACTTAATCTTACTATTTATTTACCGGTTAATTTGGGGAGGTAAATAATAGTCAATTATCATCCGTGTTTCATTATTATCGAGGCATCCGTTTGGGTGCCTCAAATTTAATATCAAAAAGAAAAAGATAAATAATAATTGAATAAATTCTATTTAAGCGTATAGCCCCATTTACTTCCGCTTCTGACTCTTTGAAGAATTTCTTTCTCTACCAATTTATTGAGAATTCTATTGCTTGTAGCGGAAGAAACACCAAATAGTTTTTGAATATCGCTATTATATATAATACTGTTTTTATTTATATACTCAATTATTGTTTTTTCTCGTTCTTCTTTTTGTTCTATGGTTACCGTGTTTTTTAGCGTTTCAATTATTACCGATAGCATAAACTCGATAAAAGCACTCGATTCGCCGTTAATATTTGAAGTGTTTATTGCGTTATAATACTCAGACTGATGCTTAAAAATAATCGATTCAACCGGCAACCAAGAAAAAATATTATTCCATTTTGAAAGGAGAAGTGTATGCCACAGTCTTCCTATTCGTCCGTTGCCATCTAAAAACGGATGAATAAGTTCAAATTCATAATGAAATACACAACTTTTTATTAGCATATTGGTTTCACTGTTTTGAGTCCAATATATCAAATCCTCAATTAAAGAAGGAACATATTCAGGCAACGAGCCAATATGAATGACATTCCCGTTATTATCAGCAACACCAACAGGTCTATCACGAAACTCACCGGGATTTCCGATTAAACCTTTCATCATTATTCTATGAGAAAACAAAATATCATCAACAGAATATGGATTTAGTCTATCAATATTATTATAAATATCGTATGCATTCGTTACCTCGATAACATCTTTTTGAGGAGCTATAATATGTTTTCCGTTTAATATAGCGGTAACCTGTTCAAGAGTTAGTGTGTTTTGTTCTATTGCCAACGAAGAATAAACTGTTTTAA
Source organism: Ruminococcaceae bacterium UBA1734 (assembly GCA_002315765.1). Taxonomy (GTDB): domain Bacteria; phylum Bacillota; class Clostridia; order Oscillospirales; family Acutalibacteraceae; genus UBA737. The sequence continues at coordinate 5,022 of DCIE01000014.1, read as the reverse complement.
TTCTATTTGTTTTTCTAAGTTTTAAATTAGCAGTAACAAAGTTTTTTTCTTTTATTCTTCCGAGCAATTCCGAAATGATAGAAACTTGGTTAATTATTGTATCAGTAATCAAAAAAGGAGGTTTATAATTTTTATTCATTGTATCACCCAAATTATTATATCATCTATCATTTCAAATATCAAGTCATCAATCATTACATCTATCATCCATATATCATTTTCAACGAGGCACCTTTCGGGGTGCCTCAAATTATTTTTTAAGGAGTTTTTATTTATGTGTAAAGAAAATAAAAAAATCAAGGTTATTTTATGTAAGCCGGAAAAAGAGGCAAAAGCAGTCGAAATTGATAACACCCTAACCGCACTGCAAGAGGCAGTCGGCGGTTTAATTCAGGTCATTTATCCTTTTTCAGAGGAGGTCGGAATTATCGCAAACGACGAGGGTAAGCTTTTAGGACTACCACTTAACCGTGGGCTTAAAGACGAGAACGGAAATCTCTACGATATTATATGCGGAGATTTTTTCATTGTCGGTCTTGGAGAAGATGATTTTTGCTCACTCTCGCCTGAGCTTATGGAAAAGTATCTTGATGTATTCAAATACCCCGAAATCTTTATTCGTTCAAACGGAAAAATTGTTTGTATTGAGGAACTGTAATGAGCATTTTAGCAGATTTATATTTTGGCAACCTAATACCATTTGAAAAGAATTATACAAGCAAAGAGCAAAGAGAAATATCCGAAAAGCTTGTAAGCAAGGACGAAAAGTTTAGAGGTATGCTCGACGATGCTCAAACAAAAGAATTTGAATCGTATCTCATATCTGCTTCCGAGCTTCAATGCGAAGAAAATCTTTTGAGCTTCGAAGGCGGATTCATACTCGGCAGTAAAATAATGATGGAAGTATTAAATAGGGAGTGATATGTGTTGTTAAGAAAACGAATTTGGTAAAAAATCGAAAAATGTCTTTGAAAATCAAATAAATATAATTATACCTCAAATAAAACTTAAAATAATTCAAAGTATACTATGAATATTTGTTGACTTTTATTGATTTTTATGTTAACATTTAGCACAAAGGAGGATTTGCTATGTCTATTACAACTAAAGAATCTATTTTGAAAGTATTAAACGCATACAATCCTTGGTGGAAAACCGGAACAATCAATCCCAAAATGGCAAAATCATATAAAAGGTTTGCTTTTTTTGAAGCAATGAAACGTTTAGAGGAAAAGAATATTAGGCGCTTGGTCGTCCTCACAGGTACGAGAAGAGTCGGAAAAACAACCATACAGTATCAAATGATAGAATCATTATTATTATCAGGTGTTCCGGCTCAAAAAATAGTATTCATTTCTATGGATCATCCAATGTTAAAGCTCAGCAACTTCCAAGATATTCTTGAGTGCTATCATGAAAGCGTTTATGCAGATCAAGATGTTTATTATTTTTTTGATGAAATTCAATACGCACAAGATTGGGATCGTTGGTTAAAAACAATATATGATACTCAACCCGATACCAATGTTGTCGCGACAGGTTCTGCAAGTCCGGCATTAATAAAAGGGAGTCGGGAAAGCGGAGCCGGCAGATGGTCTGTTATCCAAGTGCCTACAATGTCATTTTTTGAGTATTGTGAGTTGTTAAATATTGAAAAGCCGAATATTGATCCGGATTTAAAAATCACATCATTACTAAAAATGACACAAATAGAACGAACTCAAATTATGTTGCAATTATCAAAAGTTCAGAATCATTTCATGAGGTACTTGACTGTGGGAGGATTCCCTGAATTAGCACTTGCCGATAGTGATATTATGGCTCAACAAATTATGCGCGAGGATGTTGTTGATAAAGTATTAAAACGTGATATCCCGGCATTATATAGCATTAGAAATGCAACTGAACTTGAAAGGATATTCTTGTATTTATGTAATGTTTCATCAGAAATAATCTCAATAGAAGCGATTGCCAAAGAACTTAACGGTGTTTCGCGTACCACGGTCGAAAACTACATTGCTTATTTGGAGAGTGCAAATTTAATATTCCAAAGTTTTCCGGTCGATATGGCAGGAAAAAAAGTTTTAAAAGCAAGACCCAAGGTTTATATAGCTGATGCCGCAATAAGAAATGCCGTTCTTATGGATGATTCCGTTTTAACAGATGCAACCGAAATGGGAAAGATTGTTGAAACGGCAATCTATAAGCATGTTGCCTCATTTTACTATTCTTTTGCTACTTCGGTTGGATATTTCCGTGGCGGAAAGAAAAACAAAGAAATTGATGTGGTAGTTGATTATCCAAACATTAAAAAGATTTTGATTGAAGTTAAATATCGAGATGGTGCACCGATAGCCGATGATGATGCTATTGTAGAACTATGCCAAGAATCTTCGGCGGCTATAGTTGTTACAAAAAACGCTAACGATTTTGGAATTCATAATACCAAATCCGGAATTGAACTGCTACGAATACCGGCATTTGCCTTCCTTTATTTGTTGGGAAATGCAGAAAAAAACGGTTATCATCAAATAAATTAAAACTAATATTTATATTACAAAAGAGCGTCCGATGGATGCTCTTTTTTCTTGGAGGACTAATAATGAAAATAGGTTACATAAGAATTTCGACCGAAGAGCAAAATACAGCAAGACAAGAAGTCTTAATGCAAGAACTCGGTGTAGAACAGGTATTTATTGATAAAATGTCCGGCAAAAATACTAACCGTCCCGAGCTTAAACGAATTTTAACTCTTTCAATAGGGTACGCCTTATTGGCACATATATTTATTCCAAACACAAAATCTGTGCGAAACAATTATTCTCAGTAGCACAACATATAACTAATCTCTGCCAATGATTCGACTCTGATTTTTTGTATTCGTCTATAAAATGTTTTTGTATATCAAATTATCGTCTATATAATGCAAATAATTATAATAATTACATTGACAAATTTGTCATTAAAAGCTATAATATACTATAAATAATTGTATGGAGGTAATTTGCTTTGTACAGAAACGCAATTGAAGGCCTTATATCATGGAAGAACAACCCTAACAAAAAGCCGCTTATTATAGAAGGAGCAAGACAGGTTGGGAAAACTTGGCTCATGAAAGAGTTTGGTAAAACAGCTTACGAGAAAACCATATATATTAACTTCGATTCCAACTCAAGAATGAAAGATCTTTTTTCGTCTGATTTGAATGTGGAAAGAATTGTTTTAGGGCTTGAGCTTTATTCCGATTGTAAGATAACCCCCGAAAACACCCTGATTATTTTTGACGAGGTGCAAGAAGTACCCCGTGCTTTATCAAGTTTAAAATATTTCTATGAAAACGCTCCGGAATACAACATTATTTGTGCCGGTTCGCTTCTTGGAATTGCACTTCACGAAGGAACTTCATTCCCTGTCGGTAAAGTTGATTTCTTAAATCTATACCCGCTTACATTCAAAGAATACTTGCTTGCAATGGGTAATGAAAAATATGTTGATTTGCTCGAAAGCGGTGACTATTCTTTAGTTACAGCGTTTAAGCAGGATTTGATTGACCTTTTGAAGCAGTATTATTTTATAGGCGGAATGCCCGAAGCGGTTAAGGCGTTCTCCGATAACAAGGATTTCCGTGAGGTGCGAGATATTCAAAAGCGCATTTTAAATGCATACGAACAAGATTTTTCCAAACATGCGCCGGCTGAGATTGTTCCGAAAATCCGTATGATTTGGAATAGTATCCCCTCACAACTTGCAAAGGAAAATAAAAAGTTTATCTATGGTATGGTGCGCGAAGGTGCAAGAGCAAAGGAATTTGAAAATGCCATTATGTGGCTATCCGACTGCGGTCTTGTCCACAAAGTGTCAAGAGTAACAACCGGTCGCCTTCCCCTGAAAGCATACGAGGATATGAAGGCATTTAAAATGTATATGCTTGATGTCGGTTTGCTCGGTTGCATGGCAGGACTAAACGCAAAAACGCTACTTGACGGAAAGAACCTTTTTGTGGAATTCAAAGGTGCGTTGACAGAGCAATATGTCCTTCAACAGATGATCTCCGAAAAAGACTTAAATATTTATTACTACACCAACACAGGCGGCCAATGCGAAATAGATTTTGTAGTAGATAACGGTGAATCGGTTGTGCCGATTGAAGTAAAAGCAGAGGTCAACCTGAAGGCAAAAAGTCTAAAATCGTATGTAGAAAAATTCACACCCGAAATTGCCGTCAGAACATCAATGGCAGATTACAAAAATGAAGATTGGCTCATTAACCTCCCGCTTTATGCTATCGGATATCTTAATAAAGCATTGCTTTCGGTTTGACTCGTATCAGAATATTCTTAACAATTTGTATTTGTGCTAACGGTTTCGGAAACTTTAATTTTTTCTTTTCTATTATTGAAAGATACCTATATTTGCTTAAATTCAAAATTCACTTGCATTTTAAAAATCTGTAGGAAAAATCATCACATCTTTATATTGATTAACGAATTCTTTTGAGTTATAATATTTATGTAAGGTTTCTCTATAATCCCCAGCAGCCCCATTTATCTGCTATTTATAAAGCATAACATTATATTGAGACCTTGGAGATTTTTCTCTGAGGTCTCTTTTTTATGCTGAGAAGCCTTATGAATAAAGGGTTTTGCTATGCCGATAAAATGAGTATTTTATGGTTCTTCTTCCCTGCTTATTATATCGGATTTTACAAATTCGTGATAAATCCCATTACTAAACAACATAGAGAAAAACGAAAAGTCAAATTTGGGAAAAGAGGTGGACTCATAAAAACTCACTGTTGATGCGGGTTTTAAGGCTTATTAGATTTTTTCTCTTTTCGTTTTTGGGGAAATTATGCGTTTTTGGGAAATCGGATATCGTTTTTAGGGAAGAACTTTTTGCTCATTTTTTCAGTATAAAAAACACCCGATAAAATAGAGGTTTTATTGTGAAGAAGAAAAATTACAAAGGAAGATGCATAAAAAGAGCATCGAATAAGTCAAAAGAAATTTGCAGAACATACGA
>DCIE01000079.1 GCA_002315765.1 Ruminococcaceae bacterium UBA1734 | reverse complement strand
CCGGCGCTTGCTCAAAGTGCGGATACACAGCTCAGTGTCAACATACACATAAGACAGTAGTTTCCGCTACTGCAGCTACAGAAACAACTGATGGTTCTATTACATTTGCTTGTTCTGATTGTAGCACAACACTTGATCCTGTAACCGTTACTTGGAGAAAGTCGAGTACAACAGCAACTCCTTCTGTTGGTATGGGTGCTTCAACATTAATCAACTTCAGAAGTAAGATAGCTAATCACGCAGGAATTACAGAAGGATTTATCAAAACCGAGCATTCCTTTGCAAACGGCGCTGACACAGAAACAAATTACGATCTCACAGTTGCAGGCGCAAATTTAACTGCTGAATCCGGATATTACAGATGGGCTCTTCCGGTATTCACTGCAAACTTTACCGATGTGTTTACAACTACATTCTTTACTTGTATTAACGGTTCTTGGACCTCCGGTACAGTAAAACAAACTTCAGTACAGGTATTGTTGGGCAGTGTTTTATCAGGCACAGGAAATACCGTTACCAAGACGGTTGCCGCAAATCTTTTAAAGATGGGTGCTCAAGCTCAGGCTGACTTTGCAAAACAAATTGCTGCTGCTGACCGTGCTGATAATATTTTGACAGGTACAAATGCTACCTATGTAACAAATACAACTCCAACCGTTGAAAGAACTTCAACCAACTGGAGCCCGGTATTAGCTTCTAATGTTAACGGAAAGAATCAGGTTGCATTTATAACTCCGACAGTTTTATTGTCTGATATGATTGGTATAAAGCTAACTGTTAATCCAAAGTATTACTCCGGTTCACTTGATAATTTAACATTACATATTAGCTACAACGATTCAAACGGCGTAGCTACACAAGATGTTATCGAAGTTAGCGGTTACGATGCAAGTAGCAGACCGCAATTTATCGTAGGTATGAATGCTAACAATATGCGTTCTGCAATTACCGTTCAAGTTTATTCCGGCGACACGGCAATAAGCCCTGAAGCTGTTTATAGTATTGAGGGTGCATTACAGGGTAGTTATACAACATACACAGCCCTTATTAATTCAATTATGAATTATTGTGATGCAGTTGTTGCCTATGTCAAATAATAAGGCGGTGAATTTAATGAAGGCTAAATTAGAAATCGTTGCTTTGTCAAACGATATCGTTACAGCATCCAACTCTTGTGGCGGTACTTATGTACCGGAAATTTCCGGAGGTTGCATGGGCGATATAGCTGACGAATAATTAATTCGGCATAATGCGTTCGATTTAATCGGACGCATTATGTTTTATATAGAACAATTTTTAAGAAAAATAGAAATTGTTAACAAAGCAATATGGAGACAAATTAATTAATATGTATTTAGAAATAGTTAATTTAGCATCCGATATCATTACTGCCTCACAATGAATGTGCGGCGGTAGTTATGATTGTATTTCGGAGTGCGGTTGATGTATGAGAGAACCCGACAAAGAATAACACACTTTCAAGTATTTTGTCAGCAGAACGATTTTTAAGGAGAAATTTATGCTTAAAATTAAATTACCAAACAGTGATTATATAAATTATTGTCAACGAAAAGAATATCAAAAGAATTTAAAATATAGATTTTGTTCTTTTGTTTTACCGATGGATGTTGAAGACGGTACGGTTTTATTTAATAATTTTACTAAGGAAATGATTTTACTATCATCTGTTGAGTTTTCTCAAGCTTCAAATTATAGTTCGGATTGTCTTGAATTGTTAAATTATTTGTCTGAAAACTTCTTTATTGTGCCTAATGAGTTTGACGAAATTAAATTTTTAGAACAAGTTAGAAATGTTATTAAATTAATTGATTCTCATAACAAGTATGTAAATAGGTTTACAATACTTCCAACAACCGGATGTAACGCACGATGTTACTATTGTTTTGAAGCCGGGGCAAAGATATATTCAATGGATGAAAAAACTGCTGTTGATGTTGCTGACTATATTATAAAAAAATCTCAGGGAAACGCAGTTAAATTAAATTGGTTTGGCGGCGAACCTCTTTGCAACATTAAGGCAATTGATATAATTTCGCAAAAATTGATGGATGCAAATATTAAGTATGCTTCCAATATGGTTTCAAACTCATATTTATTTGACGAAAAAATTGTTGACAAAGCGGTAAATTTATGGCATTTAAAGAGAATTTCAATAACATTGGATGGCTTGGAAGAGACATATAATAGAGTTAAATCTTTTGTAAATAATGATACTAATGCCTTTAAAAAAGTGCTTAATAATATTGAAATGTTGGCAAAACAAAAAATCCTTGTTAATATTCGTATGAATATGACAAGAGAAAACAGCGAAGAACTGTTTCAATTAACTGAATTTTTAAACGAAAAATTTTCCGGATATGATAATATTACACCATATCCGGCTGTAATATATGAAGATTTGGGCTATAGCCCTGTTAAAAATACCGATGATGAGAGAAAAATCCTTCATGACGACTTCATTAGATTAGTGGGAACAATAAAAAAGCCGGGTAAAGGATATAAAAATTACATGGGATTGATTAAAACATATTCCTGTCAAGCAGATGACCCACATGCAGTTATGATTTTGCCTAATGGTGGCCTTGGCTTTTGTGAACACTTTGTGGACTGCGATACATTTTCTACGATTTACGAGGACAAGGACAAGCCGTTTTGGTCTGAATCCATTAAGGCAAAAGAAAAATGCAAAAAGTGTCCATGTTATCCTACTTGTTTGTGTTTGTCAAAATGCCCTCCTCACGGTGGAGAATTGTGCTATGAATACGAATATTTTATGAGAAACAGCACACTGAAAAATATTGTAAAAACATATTATGAAGAATATAAGCTTAATAAAAACAGTAAAGCGGGTAGCCTTGATGAAATATAAATTAGGGGATTTTGAAATCAAAATTGAAAGTAGAGAGTACAATCGTTTCATTTCAAAAATGAGTGGTTATGAAAGCCAAGGCAAGGAAGATGTTTCTTTTTCAATTTCTAAAGAAGATTTAGACAACGAATATGAAAGAGAAGATAGCTATGTTTATTTTAACGGAGAGGCCTGCTTTGCCTCGGTGCTACGCAAACTTTCCGAATGGCTACCTCAAAATAACGCCTTTACACTCCATTCGGCAACTTTTGATGTTGGTGGTATAGGTGTTGCATTTTCGGCATTAAGCGGTACCGGCAAAACAACCCATATGTTAAATTGGTTAGAACTTTTAGGCGAAAAAATGACCATAGTAAATGGCGACAAACCCATTGTAAGATTTTTTGACAGTGAGCCGAATATTCCGTATGCCTATGGCACCCCTTGGATGGGAAAAGAAAATTTGGGTTGCAATATGCGAACGCCGCTGAAGCATATTTGTTTTATAGAGAGAAGCGAGAAAAACTTTGTTACAAAAATTGAGAAAAAAGATGCAATCGAACGAATTATGAAACAAGTATATATGCCAAAGGATTCGGTATCGCTTCAAAATACCCTTCAATTAATAAATAGGTTGATTGATTGTTGCGAACTGTGGATTATTCATTGTAATAAGGATTTTGAATCTGCGGAGGTTGCCTATAAAGCCATTTTTAAAAACAAATGAGGATTTATAATGAAAAGATTCTTTATAAATGATTTTGAGAGCATAAGAGAATATACAGAAAAAACAATAATAAGTCTTTCTCCGCAAGTAAAAGAACATAAAACCGTCAATGTGTTGCCGTTGCTTTCCGTACCTAATGGAGAAGTTGATAAGTTTCAAGGCGGAATATTTGATAAAGATTTAAACTTTTTAGCCGGATGCGAAGGCAATCCTTTTATTTGCAGAGAGTCTTACAAAATAAAAAAGAAGAATACGGAAATAAGAGACGAATCTGTGATTTTCGGGGGAATATTTTTTAACCATTTTGGAGTTATGCTATTATTGTCCCTGACGAGGCTTTGGTGGGTAATTGAAAACAGCAGCGATACACGAAAAATTATTTTTTTGTGTGAACCCAACAGCGAAACAGCAATTAAATATTGCCATATCATTACGGATTTGTTGGGAATATCAAAAGATAGATACGAAATTGTCGAAAAGCCGACAGTGTTCTCCAATGTATTAATTCCTGACGAGGCTCGGACAAATTATCGTAAAATAAGCGAAAAAATCACTATTCCTTATAATGAAATTGTTAATCGTTTGTTAAAAAAATATCCCGAAAAAACTCCTGAAAAAATATATTTCAGTCGTACAAAGTTTATTAAACCGAAAAGAAATCCCGATGGTATTAACGAGGAATTTTACGAGGATTTTTACAGGCGCAGAGGATTTGAAATAATATATCCGGAACAGCTTCCTATTGATAAGCAAATTAGACTTGTTGCAGGTGCCGATGAATTTGTTTCAACCTTCGGAACACTTGCACATTTTGGGCCTTTGTTTTTGAAAGATGGCGCAAAGCAAGTTATGCTTCAACGAGCAGATGGGGCTGACAGATGGCTTTTAATACAAATTTTCCTGCTTAGTTTTAGAAAAATTGATTGGTATTTGATTGCGGCAACAAAAAATCCTTATCCTACTATACATGATGGCGGAGTGTTTTTTTATTATCCCACCGCACAGTTTAAAGAATATCTTGACAATAATAAAATTGCCTACAATCCCGAAGAATTAAATTATACTGCAACCAGCGAAGAAATAGCTGAGTATGTTCGCCGTTGGCTCTGTATATATGCAAGCCCGAAAGGCTTTAAAATTTTGAAAAAGCCCGAACTTTTTCCGGTTTTACAAGCCCTATATTATCAGGCGACAGGTAAAAAATTAGACCCGAAAGATTTTTTGTCATAGTAGGGTACGAGTTTGACGAACCCGTCCCTTTTGTCGCTTTGCGACATTTCCCCACACCGTGGGGAATCACCCTCATCGTACCGAATACCCAAAAGGATAATATAATATTTACAAAACATCGGCTTCGTTTAATAATTGCGAATTATCGGTTTGTTTTTTCATTTATCAACACCGGGACGATGTGGGCATCGACGAAAACACCGGGACGATGTGGGCATCGGTGAAAAAATACCGGGACGATGTGGGCATCGTCCCCTACGTCCCATACGGATAACAAATTATTGTGGTTTAATGGGTGGTAATATGGACTTTCCAAAAAGAAAAAACCTACGCCTTATGCATTTTGATTATTCTTCCGACGGATATTATTTTATTACATTATGTACGGTTAACCGACAAAAAACATTATGTGATATTGTAGGGGATGATGCCCACATCATCCCGACAGAATACGGCAAAACGGTCGAAAAATACATTAAAACCATTAGAGGTATTGACAAGTATGTCATTATGCCAAACCACATTCATTTAATAATTAAAAACGAAAAGGCGACGACAACCTCGCCGGCACATGCGGAAGGAATAGGCCAAAAAATTAAATCGTTTAAAATTTTGGTTACAAAAAACATCGGAAAACCGATTTTTCAACGATTATATTATGACCATATTATCCGTAACGAAGATGATTATTTGCGCGTTTGGGAATACATTGATACGAACCCGCAAAAATGGGCGGAGGACAAATATCATACCGATTGATTTTTCGGGACGATGTGGGCATCGGTGAAAAAATACCGGGACGATGTGGGCATCGTCCCCTACAGTGGAAGAATTTATGCTTGAAAAATCCTGTGAAGTATAGTATAATACAAATATATGTAAACAAACGAGGTAAAAACAATGAAATTAAAGTACGAATTTATTGTTAACGAAATTGCCGACCAAAAGGTTGCTGTGGCAGTGGGAGAAGGTCTTGAAAAGTTTAACGGCTTTTTAAAGATGAACGATACCGGTGCTTCAATTTTCGAGAAGCTTAAAAACGATATTTCCGAGGCGGATTTAATTTCCGCTATGGCTAAGGAATATCCCGAAGAAACCAACGAAACCGTTACCGAATGTGTTAAGGAGTTTGTTGGCAAACTTATTGATGCGGGACTTGTGGAAGAATAATGCCCAGCGATTTTGAAAATTCCCTTGATATGCTCCAAATATCCCATGAGATTTCCTATAAAACCCGGGGTATGAGTATGCGGCCGCTTTTCAGAGAACACAGGGATATTATTAATATCCGGCGACCGGAAAAACCTCTCAAAAGAGGCGATGTTATCCTTTATCCCGATATTAGCGGAACGATACTTGTTCTCCACCGTATTATCTCGGTGGATGGGGACAACCTTTTAATCAGGGGCGACAACAACTATTTTGACGAACACCGCAAGGTTGACGAAGTTGTTGGCATTATGACATCTTTTTTCCGCGAGGGAAGATACTGCGATGTAAGCAAATCCAAAAGTTATAAGTGCTATTCCTTTTGGATTCTTAACAGTTATGGCTTGAGAAGGGTTGTTAATGTGAAAATCAGGCCTGTTTTGGGTAAAATCAAAAGAGCTGTTTTTAAAACTAAATAGCAAAACAAGAAGGGACAATGTTTAGGCATTGTCTTTTTTGTCGTGTAATAATCCGGCATAAAAGCAAAAAAA
>DCIE01000040.1 GCA_002315765.1 Ruminococcaceae bacterium UBA1734 | reverse complement strand
TTTTACCGGTATCCCGACAATGAAGCCGATTGATTAAATCCGTTGATATATTACGGCAGGAGTAAACCCCTGCCCTACATATTATTAAATAATACGCTTTGAGGAGAGTATTCTCCAAATTACTCTCCAATCCGTGCAAAAAATTATCCTGCATCTGAATTAAGATGCAGGAGTTTTTGTTGTTTCTTCCGTTTTATTTTAGAAATTTGTTATAAAAGTCATAATAAAGTCAACCATTTCTTCGGGGGATTCCTTTTTACCCTCTGCCATCCAATGCTTTATTATGCTAACAACAAGCCCTATTTTGCCGAAAGCAATATATTTTTTCATTCGGTCGCCGGTATCATTTCCTATTTTTGTTTTTTGAAATTTTTCCGAAAGTTTTGAAAAAAACACATTTTCATTTTCGGGAATTTTGCTTTTCGTTACAGAATGATGTTTGGGGAATTTTCTAAACATACCGAGAAGAAACCTTTTCCAAGCTTCCGGGTCGTTTCCCTTTAGAACGGGAACCACATCCTTTATTATTTCTTTGAAAACATCCTCAACGATATCATCAAAAACATCAGCCACCGAATTGTAGTTTCTGTAAAACGAAACCCTTGCAATGTCGGCGGTTTTTGAAATATCGGTTACGGTAATATCCATATACGATTTTTTGTTTAACAAATCCGCAGTTGCGTATTTTATTTTTTCTTTCACAGATAAATGTTTACCTTCCATGATACATCTTTTCCCCATTTTGTTTCATTTTAATTTTATTGGTTGACACTATGTTGTTGTTTTGATATAATGCTCTTCGTGTGTTACACATTGTAACATTCGTAATATGTTTTGTCAACAATACAAAAAGGAGTCTATACTTAATGTTCAAACTACTTAAATTCACTAAAAAGAAAGACCTGCTTTTTGCCCTTCTTGCGGTGGGATTTATTGTTGTTCAGGTTTGGCTTGAGCTTAAAATGCCCGACTATATGAACATAATAACCCAAATCGCACAAGGCAAATCCTCTATGGGTTCAACAACCTATGAACTGAAAGATATTTGGAGCAATGGCGGAAAGATGCTTCTTTGCGCTTTGGGAAGTATGGCAGCTTCGGTTGTTACAAGCTTCTTTGTTGTAAGCGTTGCGGCTGATTTTTCTGCTCGAATAAGGGAAGCTCTTTATGTAAAGGTTCAGGGCTTTTCAAGCAACGAGATTAACAAGTTCAGCACCGCTTCTCTTATAACCCGTTCAACAAATGATGTTCAACAGGTTCAATCCCTTATTACCATGGGGCTTCAACTGATGATAAAGGCTCCCATTACCGCCGTTTGGGCAATTATTAAAATTTCCGGCAAACAGTGGCAATGGTCTATGGCGGTTGCTATTGCCGTTAGCTTTATGGTAATTGCTATTTTAATTATTATGTCCCTTGTTGTTAAAAAGTTTAAGAAAATCCAAAAGCTTACCGACGATATTAACAGAATAACAAGAGAAAATCTTACAGGTATTCGTGTTATTCGTGCTTACAATGCGGAAAAATATCAAGAGGAAAAATTTGAAAGCATAAACGAGGATATGACCAATACTCAACTGTTCACCGGTAGAATAATGGCATTTATCGGACCTATTATGTCTATGGTTATGAACGGAATTGCTCTTGCAATATACTGGATAGGGGCATATCTTATTAACCGTGCCGATATTTTTGAATTCCAAACCCTCTTCGGCGATATGGTTGTTTATATGGCATACGGTATGCAAATTATTTCCTCATTTATGATGCTTGCCATAATGTTTATGATTGCGCCCCGTTCTTTAGTTTCGGCAAAGCGTATTAACGAGGTTTTGTCCACCGAGTTTACCATTAAAGACGGAAGCGGAGTTCAAAATACAAAAGAAGAAGGAACTGTTGAATTCAAAAATGTTTCATTCCGTTATCCCGACGGTCAATCAAATGTATTAGAGAATATTTCCTTTAGGATAAATAAGGGCGAAACTGTTGCGTTTATCGGTTCAACAGGTTGCGGTAAATCCTCTCTTGTAAATCTTATTGCCCGTTTCTACGACGCTACCTTTGGCGAAGTTTTAGTTGACGGCGAAAATGTTAAAAACTATAAAAAGGAAGAACTTGCCGGAAAAATCGGTTATGTTTCTCAAAAGGCGGTTCTGTTTAGCGGAGATATTAACTCGAACATAAACTTCGGCGATAACAATGCCGACCGAGAAAGGGTTAATGATGCCGTAATTATTTCTCAAAGCGAAGAATTCATTAAAACTCTTGAGGAAGGTCTTGATGCCCATGTTGCTCAAGGCGGACAAAATTTCTCCGGGGGACAAAAACAGCGTTTGTCTATTGCCAGAGCATTAGCCAGGAAATCCGAAATATTTATTTTTGATGACACCTTTTCGGCTCTTGACTATAAAACCGATAGAATTTTAAGAAATGCTCTGAAAACAAAAATGAAGGAAAGCACCTGCATCATAGTTGCTCAAAGAATAGGAACAATTATTGACGCCGACCGGATTTTTGTTATAGATAACGGCGAAATTGTAGGAAAAGGCACACATAAAGAACTTCTTGATACATGCGAAACCTACAAAGAAATTGCACAAAGCCAATTAAGTGAGGAGGAACTGAAAAATGCATAGTATGGGCAAAGGTCCTACCGAAAAGACCGATATGAAAACTCTTAAAAAATCAATTTCCTCTCTTCTTAATTACGCAAAGAAATATGTTGTTGTTCTTGTTATTGCATTGATTTTTGCCGCCGTAAGTTCGGTTCTTGCGGTTATGGGACCTCATTACATTTCGGACCTTACTGCCGAAATTACCGGCGGTATTAAAGCACCTACCTCTTCCTATGAGGAGGATATGGCAAAAATGAAAGAATCCGCCGCCGCCCAAACCTCTGACGGTATGGATATGAGCCAAATGGGCGACGCCTCCGCCATGTCGGGCATGACCGAAAATTCCCCTTCGTCTTCTATGTCGGATATTGATATGTCAGACCTTTCAAAACTTAAAATGTCCGATATTCCGAAGGCGATGAGAAAATATCTTCCAACCATTGATATTGACCTTGAAGCCGTTAAAAAAATCGGTTTAACCCTTGTTGTTATTTACGGTTTAAGTATGATTCTTAACTATGTTCAGGCATTTATATTAAACCTTGTAGCAAGTAAAATCGGAAAAATGATGAGAACCGATATTACAGCAAAAGTCAATCGCATACCTCTTCGTTACTTCGACCGCCATAATTTCGGCGACACCCTTTCCCGCGTAACTAACGATGTTGACGCTATAACCCAATCCCTTAATATGAATGTGGGCACCCTTGTTTCCTCGGTTGCAACCCTTGTCGGTTGTATTGTTATGATGTTCGTAACCGAGTGGAGAATGGCACTTACCGCCATTGGTGCTTCCGTTATCGGTTTTGTCCTTATGGGAGCCATTATGGGTAAATCCCAAAAGTTTTTCAACGCCCGTCAAAACAGTTTGGCAAAGGTAAACGGTCATGTTGAGGAATACTATGCCGGTCAAAATATCGTTCGAGCCTATAATGCCGAAAAGAAAAACCTTGCGGAATTCAAAAACGAAAACGAACAGCTTCGCCAAAATACATTTAAGGCGGAATTTTTAAGCGGTCTTATAATGCCTCTTATGTCCTTTATCGGCAACTTCGGTTATGTTGCGGTTTGCGTTGTCGGTGCAGTTCTTGCCTTTGGCGGAACCTTCGGCTTTGAGGTTGTTGTAGCATTTATGATTTACATTAGAATTTTTACTTCTCCTCTCGGACAAATCGGTCAAGGTTTTGCCGGACTTCAATCCGCCGCCGCTGCCAGCCAAAGAGTTATGGAATTTTTATCCGAAGAAGAGCTTGAAGACGAATCCGAAAAAACCGCCTATCTTAAAGATGTTAAAGGCGATGTTGAGTTTAAAAATGTTCACTTCGGATATATTGAGGGTAAAACAATTATTGAAAATTTCTCAAAAGAAATTAAATCAGGTCAAAAGGTTGCAATTGTCGGCCCTACCGGCGCAGGTAAGACAACAATAGTAAATCTTCTTATGCGCTTCTACGAGCTTTTAGGCGGGGATATTTTAATTGACGGCGTGTCTCTAAAAGATATTAAACGGGAAAATGTTCACGACCTATTTGGAATGGTTCTTCAAGATACTTGGCTGTTTGAGGGAACTCTCAGGGACAACCTGACCTACGGCAGGAAAGATGTTTCGGATGATGTTTTGTTTGATATTTGTTCTCGCTGCGGACTTAAGCACTTTATCAAAACCTTGCCCGATGGCTTTGACACCGTTCTTTCGGATAATGTTGCCGTGTCGGCAGGTCAAAAACAACTTTTAACCATTGCTCGTGCCATGGTTGAGGATGCACCGCTTTTGATTCTTGACGAGGCGACCTCCTCTGTTGATACAAGAACAGAACTAAAAATCCAAAAGGCAATGAACGAACTTACCGAAAACCGAACCAGCTTTGTTATTGCTCATAGACTTTCAACCATTCGGGATGCCGACCTTATTATTTATATGTCCGGCGGCGATATTAAAGAATCGGGAACCCATAGCGAACTTATTGCAAAGAACGGACTTTACGCAAATCTTTATAACAGTCAATTTATTACGGCGTAAAATTCTATTATACAAATGCCGAATCATATTCATTTGATTATTAAGTAAAAAAGGCAACGGCGTGTCGGGAACGCCACGCCCTACGAAACGATTTGATTTCGCAGAACAAGTCCCGGCTTTGCTCTTTATCGGCAAGAATGGTTTTAGTTGATATAATAAAAATGTGCCGCCCGATTGATTTCGGACGGCATAGTTTATTTATTCTTATATTGTTCCATCTGCAAAAGCAAGTTATATAATTGTTCTTGCTCTAATTTGCTTTTTGAAGCAACCAATTCGTAGCATTTTAGCGGAATATTATCAGTTTTATCTTCTACACTGAGTTTTTCAAATAGAGTTGAAAGAGAAACATCCAATGCGGAAGAAATTTTCTCTATGCTTTCAAGAGTTGCATTCTTTTCGCCTCGTTCAACTTGACCAATGTATGTGGGATGACAACCGGACAATTCTGCCAACTTTTCTTGACTCAAATTTTGTCCCGTTCGATAATTTCGTATTCTTTGTCCAATAACCTTTGCCAAATTGCTCATACCATCACTCCAATTCATACATATATAGTCTATAAATATTAAAATAATTTATCCATAGACTATTGATACTCGTTTCTGCGAATGATATACTATAGATATTAAAGTTTGCACATATTATATTTTTAGTATTTTGAAGGTGAAGAAATGAGTGGACTTGAAGGAAAATCCTGTTGCTTTATCGGACATAGGAAAATAGAGGACACACCACAACTGCGGAAACGGTTGCGGAGTATCTTACAAGAACTGATTGATAACGGCACAA
>DCIE01000077.1 GCA_002315765.1 Ruminococcaceae bacterium UBA1734 | reverse complement strand
CCCCAACTATTGACAAAGAGCCATTAAAACACAAACCGCAAACCATCCGAAATGATGGTTTGCGGTTTTTTTAGGTATTATTCTCTTGTCCGAGATTATCTATCGTGTTTTTTAAATGGCTTTCTCGGTTTGCGGGGAGCTTCTTCGTCGGCACCCTCTTCAACAACGGCACCGTTCACCTCAACAAGTGCGTCTCTTCTTGAAAGATTAATTCTACCCTGGTCGTCAATCTCGGTAACCTTAACGATAACCTGGTCGCCTACAGCAACAACATCTTCAACCTTTTCAACCCTCTTAACATCAAGTTTAGAGATATGAACGAGGCCTTCCTTACCGGGAGCAATTTCAACAAAAGCACCGAAGGTCATAAGACGGGTTACTTTTCCTGAATATACTGCACCCACTTCCGGGTCGTTGGCAATAAGCTCAATTATAGAAATTGCCTGTTCTGCTTTATTTGTATCCAATGCGGAAACAAATACTCTTCCGTCTTCTTCAATATTAATAGTACATTCGCACTGTTCTTGAATTGACTGAATAACCTTGCCCTGCTTACCGATAACATCACCGATTTTATCGGGAGAAATAGCGGTTGTGAGCATTTTCGGAGCATATTTTGAAAGTTCCTTGCGAGGCTCGGCAATACATTTTAGCATTACTTCATCAAGGATATATTCTCTTGCTTTATGGGTCTTTGCAAAGGCTTCCTTAATAATTTCAGGTGTAAGACCGTGTACCTTTAAGTCCATTTGGATTGCGGTAATACCCTTATGAGTACCTGCAACCTTAAAGTCCATATCGCCGTAGAAATCTTCGAGACCTTGGATATCTACCATTGTCATAAAGTCGCCGTAAACACCCTCATCACCGGTGATAAGTCCGCAGGAAATACCGGCAACAGGTGCCTTAATGGGAACACCGGCAGCCATAAGTGCCAATGTGGAACCGCAAATTGAACCCTGAGATGTAGAACCGTTTGAAGAAAGAACTTCGGAAACTACACGAATTGCATAAGGGAACTCGTCAACCGAAGGAATAACCGGAACAAGAGCCCGTTCAGCCAATGCACCGTGTCCGATTTCACGCCTACCGGGACCTCTTGAAGGCTTTGTTTCACCAACCGAGAAGGATGGGAAATTATAATGGTGGATATATCTCTTTTGAACATCCTCATCAAGACCGTCAAGCTTTTGAGCTTCACTTACAGGTGCTAAAGTAGCGATTGAAAGAACCTGTGTCTGGCCACGGGTGAACATACCCGAACCGTGTGTTCTCGGAAGCAAATCTATTTGGGCATCAAGAGGACGAATTTCATCAATACCTCTACCGTCTACACGCTTATGCTCGTCCTTAAGCCAAGAACGAACAACATGCTTTTGAACAAGATACATAATCTCGTCAAGCTTTGCCTCATTACCTTCAAAGCGTTCGTCAAATTTAGCGTGAACAGCATCATAAATAGGAAGAAGTGCTGCATCACGAACATTCTTATCATCGGTATCAAGAGCTTTTTTAACATCTTCAATGCAAAACTCTTCAATCTCAGCCATAATTTCAGGGTCGGGATTGCTTGATTCGAAAGTAAACTTTTCTTTACCGATTTCGGCAACAATGCCCTCAATAAACTTAACGATTTCCTTATTTACCTCATGACCTGCCATAATGCAGTCGAACATTAGGTCATCCGGAATTTCGTTACCACCTGCTTCAATCATAGCAACCAAATCGGCAGTTGAAGAAACAGTAAGTGTTAAATCGGTATTTGCTCTTTGTTCAAGAGTAGGGTTAATAACAATTTCGCCGTTTACAAGACCTACACTTGTAGAAGCAATCGGGCCGTCCCATGGAATATCGGATACTGCGATAGCGGCAGATACACCGATAGCAGCTGTAATTTCAGGTGAACAATCAGGGTCAACCGACATAACGGTAGCAACTACCGAACAGTCATTTCTCATATCCTTTGGGAACAAAGGACGAATAGGACGGTCAATGCAACGAGAAGAAAGAATAGCTTTCTCACTTGCCTTTCCCTCTCTTCTTTGGAAAGAGCCGGGAAATCTACCTACGGAATACATTTTTTCTTCAAAATCAACCGAAAGCGGGAAGAAATCAACGCCTTCACGAGGCTTTGAAGATGCAGTAACTGTACAAAGTACACTTGTTTCACCATAGGATGCTAAAAAAGCGGCATTTGCCAGTCCTGCCATTTTACCGGTTTCCAATTTAAACGGTCTACCGGCAATGGTGGTTTCATAAACCTTATAATTTTCAAACATAATGAAAATCTCCTTTTTTTATTTAAAGCAGAAATTCCGTTTGTTAGCAATAATTCCAAAACTTAAAATACTTTAAATTCTCGAATTACCGCTAAACAACAAAAAATCCGCCTTATTAACTAAATAAAAGCAAACCGAGAAATACCCCGGTTTGCTTATTTTTTCGTTCTTACTTACGAAGACCGAGTTTCTTAACAATGGCACGATATCTCTCGATATCATTCTTCTGAAGATATGCAAGAAGATTTCTTCTATGACCTACCATCTTAAGAAGACCACGGCGGGAATGATGGTCCTTCTTATGAACCTCAAGATGAGCATTAAGCTCATTGATACGGGTTGTAAGAAGAGCAATCTGAACCTCCGGAGAACCGGTGTCGCCTTCGTGGATAGCATAGTCAGCCATAATTTGCTTTTTTAATTCAGCTGTCATTTTCTTTCACTCCTTATATATTTTTGTCCGCCATATTCCGAGCCAAAGGTCCTTGAGTGATTCCGATTAAACGGCAGACACCAAAAGCGCAGAACACGGTAACGCATAGTATTATAGCACAGTTTTTACCAAAAGTAAAGTGTTTTTATTGAAATTTATTGATATTGAAGTTTAAAGTTCGTTTTTAGTCGTTATTTATTATTTTTTCGCTTTCTTCTTTCATTTTATACTTTAGTATTTTTCCTGCCGCATTCATAGGAAAACTATCGGTAAAAACAAAATATTTAGGCACCTTATGGGTTGCGATATGTGCATTACCGAATTTTCGCATTTCTTCCTCAGTGGCAGTTTCACCGTCTTTGAGGATTATCCAAGCACATGCCTCCTCGCCGTAGCGTTCGTCCTTAACTCCTACTACCTGAACATCACTGATTTTGTCATTAGTCAGATAAAACTCCTCTATCTCTCGGGGATAAATATTTTCTCCGCCCCTGATAATCATATCCTTTAGTCTGCCTGTAACCTTATAATATCCGTCAGGTGTACGACAGCATATATCTCCCGAGTGCAACCAACCGTCTTTGTCGATAGCCTGTCTTGTAGCCCTCGGCATTTTATAATATCCACGCATTATATTAAATCCACGGGCAACAAATTCACCGCTTTCTCCGTCAGGCAAATCCTCCCCTGTTTCGGGGTCGATTATCTTACATTCCACACCCGGAAAAGCACTTCCGACTGTTTCGGTACGATGGGCAATATCTTCGTTCACTTCTCCCATTGTGCAGCCCGGAGAAGACTCAGTTTGACCGTAAACGGAAATTATTTCGGTCATATTCATTTCCTTTGCTGCCCTTTTCATAAGCTCCGCAGGGCAATTGGCTCCTGCCATTATGCCGGTTCGCATATAAGAAAAATCGGTTTTATTGAAATCCTCATTGGCAAACATTGCGATAAACATTGTAGGTACACCGTTAAAACAGGTGATTTTCTCGGCGTTTATACATGCAAGTGATGATTTTGGAGAAAAATACGGAAGAGGCGATAATGTTCCGCCGTGGGTTAATGTAGATGTCATTGAAAGTACCATTCCGAAACAATGAAACATAGGCACCTGTATCATCATTCTATCAGCAGTTGACAGGTCCATTCTATCGCCTATTATCTTACCGTTGTTTACTATATTTCTATGTGTCAGCATTACACCCTTCGGAAATCCGGTTGTACCTGAAGTGTACTGCATATTTGCCACATCATCGGGTTTTACCGCAGCGGCTCTTCTTAAAACTTCCTCTCTTGAAACACTCTCTGCTCTTAGCAACATATTATTCCAATTAAGGCAACCTTTCATATTAAAACCTACGGTAACAACATTTTTAAGGAAGGGCAATCTTTTACTGTAAAGATGTTCTCCGGGTGTCAGGTTTTCAAGTTCGGGACAAAGCTCCTGCATAATCTCGCAGTAATTTATATCTTTACAATTTTCTATCATTACAAGGGTATGAGTATCGGACTGTCTTAAAAGATACTCGATTTCGTGAGATTTGTAAGCTGTGTTAACCGTTACAAGCACTGCACCTATTTTGGTGGTTGCCCAAAATGTCAAATACCACTGAGGAATATTCGTAGCCCATACAGCCACATGATAACCCGGTTTCACACCCAATGAAATCAGTGCTGCCGCAACGGTATCTACATCTCTTTTAAACTGTGAATATGTCCTTGTGTAATCAAGAGTAGTATATTTAAAGGCATATTGGTCCGGATAATAATTTGCCATATCGTCTAAAACATCGGAAAATGTTTTATCCAAAACATCATATTTTTTATACGGAAAAGTTCCGGTTTTATCACGGTTATAATACAATGTTTTAACATTGTTTTTCTTATTGCTTATAGGCAAAATAAAACTTAAAAAGTGGGTTAATACGATGTCCGCATCACCTATTTCATCATTCCACTCTACGCAAACATAGGAATCATAATTAAGTGAAGAAAGAGCATCAATAAATTCCGTAACCGGCAAATCTCCCTCACCTATTAAAACATCGGTTCCGTCTTTTCTATCCCCCAACCTTACATACTTTATATAGGCACCCAAGGTTTCTATTGTCTCTTCTGCTGTTTCCTTACCGCAAAAAAATGTATCACGGATATTCCAAGAAGCCCCTAAATTTGCCGAAGAAACAGCATTTATTATTTCGAGAACATTTTCCGTATTTGAAAGATAATTGGAGGTTTCAAGCAAAATTTGAATATGGTTATTTTCGGCATTTTCAATTGCCGAGGATAACTTTACGGCAAGTTTTTTAATATCGGGTTTGTCATTTATAAAAAGTGTAATCTTACTTATAGATGCGGATTTTGCCATATCTACATAATGAGTAATTTCCTCTGCCGAAACATCATCACTTTCTATAGGCTTCGGAAAAGAAAGTGCCGATATACTAAGTCCTCTGTTTAGCAGTTTCCGCTTTGAATCAGCTGTCATATTTCCACGCAATATGCTGTCAAAATGGGACTTTTGTTCTGCCTTTGCATCAAAGATTTCAAAACCGTTGCAACCGTAAGAATGGGCAAATTCACATAATTCCAAAAAGGACGGTTCGTTATGGTTTTTTGTTGAGAAAACTATTTTCAAGCCAAGCCCTCCTCAAAAACAATCTTATTAAGAGCATTGATATAAGCCCTGATACTTGCACCGACAATATCGGCTGAAAGTCCCGTTCCGGAGTATAATTTTCCGTCAAATCTAAGCCGTACAACAGCCGAACCTAAGGCTTCTTTACCTTCCGTTACAGCCTGAATTTCAAAAGCGTCAAGCTCGTAATGATGACCGATACACTGTTCTATTGCAAGAAATGCCGAATCAATGGGTCCGTCTCCCATAGCAATTCCCGAAATGGTTTCTTCTTCCTTTTTAAGCACAATACTTGCCATAGAAACCGAAACATTGTTTATACTGATATTATAGCTTTCAAGATGATATGTTGAAGGCACCTCAAGGGCAACCGAAGCAATAATGGCTTCAAATTCCTTTGCACCTACATTGGGCTTTTTTTCAAGCACCGACATAAGTGATTTTTGTATTTTTCCTGTATCCTTATCGGATAAATCGTAACCCAATTTCATCGAAGCTTCTTTTACATCCGAAAGTGTACATTCGTTATCAAGCAAAATATCAGCATCGTAAGATTTTTCGTTTTGTTCGCTTCTTCTTTGCTTTACCGACTTAATAAGCTGAGAAATATCACTTTTAAGTTCGGTGGTTTTAAGATTTGTTGTAATATTTGAAATGTTTTTTTGAGACTCCAAAACCTCGGCAAATTCGGCTGTTTTAAGCACTTTTTCACCTTTAAATGCCGTTTTAACTCCGTCAGCACCGGCTAAAATCGCATAAAGTGCTGTTGCGTTTGCCATATTAAGAGCATTTGAAACCTTAACATAAACAGGAATATTGCAGGATTCTTTTACAACTTTTATTATATTTTCAAAATCCTTCGGTGTTGCAATTCCCGCATCATCGCAAACCGTAGCAAATTTTGCACCGTTCTCACAGGCGGTATTTATTGCCTCAACCAAAAATTCCGTGGTTGCTCTTGTGGCATCTAACGCTACAAACTCTACATTTTCGCATATTTCGGAACATTTTTTGCAAAGAGATGCTATTTTTTTTAACATTTTTTCGGATTTAAGATGATACATATATTCCATAGTAACGGTAGAAATAGGCAACTCCACCTGCAAACAGGGATTTTTTGCATTCTTTATACAATCAAAAACATCGGCAACAGCTTCTTCCTCCACTCCCACAGGAATAGAAACCATACTGTTTTGTACTACGGAAGAAACGGTTTTAAATATGATTTTATCTTCCTTTAAATTATGAATCGCCGGAAGTTCTATTGCATCCGCACCGTAATTATCAATAGCTGACGCTATCAATGTTTTTTCCCTAAACAACAAAGAACCCTTCTCACTTAATTCTCTTAGGGAATAATCGGAAACAAAAATATTTTTCATAAAAATCACCATTTCTTTCTAAGATACAAAATGCAATAAAAAATCCCGCAAAAGGTCTTAAACCTTCTGCGGGATGATTAAATTTATTTAACCACGGTACCACCCACATTGTCGAACAATGCCAACCACTTAAAGAACTCAAACAAGCTCTCGATCTATAACGGGATCTCCCGAAAAATCTTAATAATTTCAGACTTCCTGCTCCGACACGAGACAGTTTTTTACATCATATACCGAATTTCACCGCACATCGGCTCTCTAAAATACAACTGTAAAAACTTAATGTCATCACTGCATTTATTAGTTTAATTATATATTATCAGTAATTAACCTTTTTGTCAAGCATTATATTTTTGCCTTTACATAGATATTTTTTCATGCTATAATTGAGACAATATAGAAGTTAATGGGGAAAGACAATGCTTTATACTAAAATCAAGGTAGCAGGGCTTAATATCAATATCGGACATTTCTATGACGAATTTCGCACATTTGCACAAAAATTCATTACCGATGAGAAACACACCGACTTTTCTGTTAGTATTTCATTGGAAGACATTGAAACAGAAAAGGTTTATCTTGAAAAACAACGACTTTTAGAAGGTCGTCCTCTCGGTTATATTCCGGATGAAATGTTTGAACAAACTGCAATTTACCGTAAAATTGCCGACAATTTAGGCAAATATCAAGCATTGGTTTTCCACGGTTCGGCTGTTGCCGTAGGTGAAAAAGCCGTTGTTTTTTCTGCGATTTCGGGCACGGGAAAGACGACACACACTAATCTTTGGCTTAAAAATTTTAAAGACTGCTTTGTGGTTGACGGTGATAAGCCTATCATCCGCATTTTTGACGGAAAACCCTTTGTTTGCGGAACTCCTTGGAACGGAAAAGAAGGAATGGGCACCGATAAAAACATTCCGCTTTCGGCTATTTGTCGCATTATTCGCAGCGAAACCAACCATATAGAAAAAACTAAAAGTTTTGCGTTTTTGCCCCACTTATTAGAACAAATACACTGTTCCAAAGCCGAAGATGCTATGTCCCATAATCTTAAGATAATTAAAGAGTTTACCAAAACCGTTTCATATTACAATCTTTACTGTAATATGGAAGACGAAGCGGCAATTGTTGCATTCGAGGAGTTAATGAAATGACCGATTTTAAAACCGAGCTTGAAAAAACGGGTGTGCTTATTTACACTAATAAAGGCGTTTCCATGATGCCCCTATTAAGACAAGACCGTGATGTTATGGTAATACATCACAAAACAGACAACTTTAAAAAAAACGATGCCGTTTTATTTATCCGTGATAACGGACAGTACATTCTCCACCGTATCCGCAAGGTTTTAGACAATGACAAATACTATATTATCGGTGATAATTGCGTTAGAGGTGAAGTTGTAAATAAATCTCAAATTATCGGTATTCTTTCAAAAGTCAAGCGGGACAAAAAAACTGTTGATTTATCGGATTTTTCCTATAAACTTTATGTTTTATTGGTTCCCATAAGACGATTTTTCTTTTTGCACTTTAGGTTCGGAATGTATGTTTTACGAAGAATTTATCACAAGTTAAAACGGATAGTTAAAAACACCCTCGGATATTAAAACCGAGAGTGTTTTTTTAACATTTAAAACTTTCTTACTTCATCTATGAATGTTGCGTTGGTATAGGCTCGTTTGCCGTCTTTTCCATATACGGTTACTCTAAAATAGCCAACTGTTTTGGGAACTTCAAATGTTGCCTCGGTTACAAATTCACCCTTATTTTTACAAGCAACCTTTGAGTATCTTCTATCTGTGGAAAGAACAATTCTTTCAGCCTCGGAACAGGTTATGTGTACCATATCGTCTTCATAGTAATAATCGTATATTTCAGGACCTGTCGATGAATAGAAATCGCCATCACAAAGTGCCTTTGTCAGGGTATTGTAATCAAGCTTATCAGCCTTTATCACAACATATCCCCCAAAGGAATCACACATATTACTATCCTCGGGATATTCATTGTGATTGTCATCGGCACAAATACAGTATAGTCTTCTCGCTTTTCGCAAAAGTTCCTCATAACAATGAACATCATAATCATGAAAACCTGTGGTATAGCAACCTGTATTAAATATTTCCATAGCATCCATACCGTAATATTCATTAAAGGTTTCGATGGTTTGCAAAGACCAGGAAGGATGATTATATGTTACAAAAAAACCGTTTTCCTTTAACTTTTCAATAGCCCTTGTAATACCGTATCCCGAGTATTGTCTGCAAAAATCCTCGCCGCTTTTTTTAACAAGATGTTCCTTTGCTCTTTCTTCCTTGTAAATATATTTTGTACTATGCCAAACCGGGTCGGTTTCATTATCTTTATCAATAGCAATAGCACAAAAATGCGGTTTCTTGCCGTAATCGGTGTACATTTCATTAAAGTTAATTTCGTAACCCGTGAGCATAATAAAGTCGTCATCATCAAGTTCATGGTGGGGTACAAGAAGATTGTGGTCGGTTATTGCCAAAACGCTGTAACCTCTCGACTTATACAGTTCCTTTAACTCCTGCGGAGTTTTTACGCCATCGGAAATATTACTATGACAGTGAAGATTTGCTTTGTAAAAGTTCCCCGTTTCGGGCAAAATATATTTTCTCATAAGACAACAGTTCCTTTCTATCTTTATAACCGGCATTAAAAGTGCAAAAGATGAAACAAAACCGAAAAAGCACCTTTATTCTTTATAGAAAAGTATATCACAAACAAAACACTTGTCAATATAAAAAACCGCACGAACAACAATATAATTCGTGCGGTTTGGTATTTGTGATTAAAACATAATTCAACTTTATTTGCCCAAACAAACTTGAAATTGTAAAAACCACAAGTTTAGGTCTTTGGCTGACCTTATATAATTAGTCCGTCGCGGACATAATTAACTGTTAGTTAAGGAAATCTTCTCTGTACTTAACATTAAATCCCTTTGCAATTTCACGAAGTTGGTCATCGGTAATTGTATTAATTCTCGGAAGATGTGCGCTAATCATATAAAGTTTAGCTGCCTTTTCAACCGTTTCGATAAGTCCGAATGTTTCGTCCATATCCTTACCTGTTCCGTAAATACCGTGAAGTCCCCAAACAACAAGGCGGAATTCCTCCATCTTTTTAGCGGTTGCCTCACCTATTTCGTTTGTTCCGCAAAGCATCCAAGGAAGTACTCCAACACCGTCAGGAAATACTACCATACACTCGGTACAGGTTTCCCAAAGCTTATGGGTGATTTCCTTCTCGGTAAGCTCAACAGAATAGTTCATAGCAAGGGTGTATGTAGGATGGCAGTGCATTACAACATGGTGGTCAGGGTCTTTCTTAAGACGAACACTATGTGTCATAAGGTGTGCGGGAAGTTCGCTTGTGAACTTGCCGCCGTCCTTAAAGCCCCAAAGAAGTTCGGCTGTAATTCCGTCTTTTGCAATACGGATAATACCTAAATTATCCTCCGGGTCAAATCCGACATTTTGGAAATACTTGCCGGTGCCTGTTACGATAAAGATTTTACCGATTAAATCCTTTGCTTCAAATCCCATAGGAATTGTACGGATTACATTATCAAGGTCAAGATAATCCTTAACCTCACCTTCATCAAGGATACAACTTATATTACCGCCATTGCGTTCGTCCCAACCCAATCTGTACATATTTTGGGTTACCTTTCTCATTCTCTGAATAAACGGAGCTTCAAAAATATCTTTCATTATCTTTTCACCAATACTTCTTTCTCATATTTTTTTACATTTTCAATGTAATTTATCTCAACACCCTCACGAGTGAGATATTCATTCCAAACATCACCAAGCGGTGCAGTTTTAAGTTCTTCGCCAAGCACCATAAGTTCGGTTAATTCATTGTTGTCCTGCAACTGTTTCATCTTTTCGTTTGGTTGCAAAAGGGCAAATAACAATGCTTTTTCCACATTGCGGACACCGGTTATCCAAGCTGAAATTCGGTTTATTGATGCATCGAAATAATCGGTTGCAATAAACACTCGGTCTAAAGCGTCGTTTCTTACGATTTCCTTGGCAATTTCCCTTGTTTCATCATCAAACAGTACAACATGGTCGCTGTCCCAACGGACCGGTCTTGTAATATGAAGTGCTATCTTTTCGTTAAACAACAAAAGAGATGAAATTTTATCACTTACAACCTCTGTCGGGTGGTAATGGCCGTTATCCATAAGAGGTGTAATCCCCTTATTATCGGAATAGGAAAGACAAAACTCGGCAGAACCTACTGTATAGCTTTCAAGTCCGATGCCGAACACCTTTGACTCAAGGGTTACATAAACCTTTTTCTTATCGTAAGGGATAGACAAGATTTGGTCAAGTGAGTCCTTAAATCGAGCACGAGGTCCCATTCTATCGGCAGGAATATCTTTATAACCATCGGGAATCCAAATATTCATAACGCAGGGAATTCCTGTTTCGTTTGCAAAATATTCGGATATCTCAATACATCTTTTACCGTGTTCAATCCAATACTTTCTTACCGCTTCGTCGGGAGAAGAAAGAGTCAAATTGTCCTTAACCATAGGATGGGCAAAAAATGTCGGGTTAAAGTCGATGCCTATTCCCCTATCCTTTGCAAAATTAAGCCACTCTTTAAAATTCTCGGGGCAAATCTTACTTCTGTCAATTTTTTCTCCGTCTTTTGCTATGGCATAACAAGCGTGAAGATTAAGTTTTTTCTTACCCGGCATTAAGGAAAACGCCTTATCGATATCAGCCATAAGTTCTTGTGGTGTTGTGGCTTTTCCAAAATAATTACCGGTTGTTTGAATACCGCCCGAAAGGGTTTCTTTACTATCAAAGCCACCCACATCATCACCCTGCCAACAATGAACCGAAACGGTTACATTTTTAAGGGTTTCAAGTGCTTTTTCGGTATCTACGCCAAATCCGGCATAGATTTTTTTTGCTTCTTCATATCTGGTCATTAACAAGCCTCCTTAATTTCAAACGATTTTTTAATGATTTCTCTTGCTTTATCAAGACCTATGTTTTCGCAATACATAATCTGCGCTAAAAGGTTTCCCGTTGCAGTACCCTCACTAAGACCTGTCAAAACCTTTTTACCCGTTATTTTTGAAGTAATTTCATTTAGATATGTATCCTTACTTCCTCCGCCGACTATTAAGATATTATCAATTTGCTTGTTTGAGTATTTTTCAATAGTCTTAACCGCATCGTCATAAGAATGAGCAAGGGATAAATAAACGCTTTTTAGTACATCTCCGATAGGTAAGTCTTTGTCTCCTAAATATGTACGAATGGCATCAACCATATTTTCGGGTGCCATAAATGAGGAATCATTTGGATTTATTAGTTTTTCGTAGTTGCTTTCCTTTGCCATAAACATCATTTCGTCGTATGTATATTTCTTGTTTAAGTTCTTTCGGATATTTTGGAAAAACCACATACCGATAATATTTTCAAGAAATCTAAATCGGTATTCAACTCCGCCCTCGTTTGAAAAACCGTTTATACTTGCATCAAAATCAAGCACGGGATTTTTATTTTCGGTACCGATAAGACTCCATGTACCCGAAGAAATATACACGCTGTTATCGTCAATGGGACAAGAAGCAACTGCTGAAGCGGTATCGTGGCTCGGCGCATGAATAACCGTAGCCTCAAATCCCACTTTTTCAATTATTTCCTTTGAGAAAACACCTAACTCAGCAGCAGGTTTTGAAAGAGATAAAAACAAGTTTTTATCTAAACCCAAAGTGTCTATTAGCTCGTAATCCCATTGGTTGGTTTTGGCATTTACAAGACCGCTTGTTGTTGCGTTGGTATATTCGTTTGCCATAACCCCTGTTAGTTTATAAGAAAGATAATCGGGTATCATCATAAAATGCTTTGCTTTATCTAACTTACCCGACTTTTTATCGCAGTATAACTGATAAATACTATTGTAATTTAACGCATGTATTCCCGTTCTTTCAAACAAATCTTTTCTTGAAATAATTTTATCTATTTCTTGAGGAATTTCATTTGTTCGGCTATCTCTATACGCAAATGTGGGCTTTATCTCTTCTTTTTCGCCATTAAGGAGAACATAGTCGACACCCCAAGTATCAATGGCAACCGTTTCGGGTATTTTGTCAAGTTCCTTGCATTTCGCTATGCCTGAAATAACATTTTCAGCAAGGCTTTCCACATCCCAAATTAAATTCCCGTCAACCTCTTTAATGGCATTTTCAAAACGGTAAATCTCTTCTAAAACCAATTTCCCGCTTTGAATAGAGCCTAAAATATGTCGTCCGCTTGATGCGCCGATATCCACCGCAAGATAGTATTTCATAATAATCGTCATTTCTTTCCAAGACACAAAAAGCGATAAAAAATCACTGAAACGGTGATTTTTATATCGCATCTGTTTCGGTTGCCTCGAAAGAAGCGAGAAACAGGCGTCTTTTTATTATCAGCGTGATTTTTCACGCTATCATCCATAATCATTATAGACTTTTACAACATAATGTGATATAATGCATTTGCGGTAAAATATTAAAATCTTGCTGTTTTTCGGGAGTGGACTATGGAACAACTGAAATATCAATTGGATATGCTTAAAAAACCTACTTGGAGGTTTGTAAACCCCGGTGAGTTTTCAAAAGAAAATCTTATTTACATACAAGAATGTGGGAAATTTTGCTCGGGAAAGAATTATTACACCAAAAGAAGCGGTCTGGACTCATACCTGATAATGTTTACCCTTTCGGGAAAAGGGATTTTAGAATACGGCGGAGAAAGATACAGCCTAACTCCCGAAAGTGTTATGTTTATCGACTGCAAACAGTACCAAAACTATTATACAGATAAAACAGCAGGAAAATGGGATGTTATATGGGTACATTTTTACGGCAAAAATGTAAGTCCGTACTACCAAAGATTTATTGAAAAAAATTCTTCCCCCGTAACAAAAATGCACGAAAACAATGATATTAACGAAATAATAGAAAACATTATCACTATTTCAAAAAATTACAGCAGAGATGTTGATAACGAAATAATCGCCGATAGTCTTCTTCACGCCTTACTTAAGGAATGTATTATTAACAGCAATTCCGCAAACGGTGAGTCGCCCGACTATATTAAGGAAATCTCAAGATATATAAAGCACAATTATACCGAAGAAATAAATCTTGATAACCTGTCGGCAGAATTTAATATAAGCAAATTTCATTTACAAAGAACATTTAAAGAAAAAATCGGTATGTCTCCGTCTAAATATTTATTAAACATACGGATTAACCGTGCAAAAAGCTTACTTCGAAGCACGAATATGTCGATAAACGAAATCTCCGAAAATATCGGAATAGAATCCAATTATTTTATCCAGCTTTTTAAAAATTCCGAGGGAATGACGCCCAAACAGTACAGAAACAACTGGTGCGGAATTAAAAAATAACAGGTAGTTACTTGTCAGAAGTAATTTTTAACCGTAACAAATTAAAGATTCGGCGATTTTTCCGACAATTCTTATTTACACTTTACAAATCGCCTAAACAGTATTATTATTTGTATGTTGCTTGACTTTTGAAAAAACAGCACGAAGATAAACTAAAGGAATAAATATACGAAAAGATTATAAATAAATTATGAGGAGATATCGCTATGATTCTTTATTATATCAGACACGGAGACCCTATTTACTCTCCCGACAGTCTTACCGAGCTTGGCAAAAGACAGGCTGAAGCCGTGGCAAAAAGATTGGCTTTACACGGTATTGACGAAATATACGCCTCAACCTCAAACAGAGCCGTTTTAACCGCCACACCCCTATCGGAAATAGTTAAAAAGCCTATTACGCAGCTTGATTGGTGCAACGAAAACCATGCTTGGAGAGATTTCACCGTAAAGTCTAAAGACGGAAATACAAACTGGCTGTTTGAAGATAGCGAAGCAAAAGTAAAGTTGCGTTCAAAGGATACTTTATTGCTTGGCGATAAATGGTATGCGGACTCTTTTTTTGAAGAAAAAGTCGGAAACGGAATTAAAAGAATCGATACCGAAGTAGATAATTTTTTCGAGTCATTAGGATATACTCACGACAGAGAAAACGCCACATACAAAATGAAAGAAAAGAACGAAAAGCGTATTGCTTTATTCGCCCATCAAGGCTTTAGTATGGCTTTTTTAAGCAGTGTGCTTGATATTCCGTATCCTCTTTTTGCATCACGGTTTGACATTACCCACACAGGCGTTTCGGTTATTTATTTTCCCAACAACGACAATATGGAAACAGCACCCATTATGCTTGAGCATTCAAACGACTCCCACTTATATAAAGAAGGCCTTCCCACAAAATTTAACAACTGTATTTTGATATAGACCTCTATACACAAATCACTGCCATAAAAAATGACAGTGATTTTTATTTTTTTAACAAAAAATAGTGCAGTCTTTTCTTGAAATTCACTATATGTTGTGTTATACTAAATTGAATTAATATGTATTGGATGGTGTTTACCTATGAAATGCCCATATTGCGCCTATTTAGAAAGTAAGGTAATTGACTCAAGGCCCACCGACGAAGGAGAGAGAATTCGCCGCAGACGGGAGTGTCTTAGTTGCGGAAAGAGATTTACAACCTATGAGCTGATTGAGAGCCTACCTATCATTGTAATAAAGCGGGATTTATCAAGAGAGATTTTTGATAGAGAAAAGCTCATTAACGGACTTATGAGAGCTTGTGAAAAGAGACCTGTTTCCATTGATGTTTTGGAAAAGGCTGTAGATGATATTGAATCAGCCATTCAAAATACCCTTGACAGAGAGGTTACAAGTGAAAAAATCGGTGAGCTTGTTATGGAAAAGTTGAAAAATATTGACGAGGTTGCCTATGTTAGATTTGCCTCGGTTTACAGGCAGTTTAAAGACCTTGAAACCTTTATGGACGAGCTTTCCAAAATTATAAAGCAAAACAAATAATTGGAGTTAGAACAATGAACGATAATGAACTATTGGCAGAACTTTTGCTACCGGATATAGATAAGACACCGGACTATTACGAAAATTTGTATAAAGACAGAAATATTCCCGAAGGTGCAAGGGTAACAAGAGTAGCACCGAGCCCAACCGGATATTTACATTTAGGAACACTTTTTACTTCCCTTGTCAACCGTATTACAGCCACATCAACAAACGGTATTTTCTTTACGAGAATTGAAGACACCGATAAAAAGCGAGAGGTTGAGGGTGGAATAGAAAATATAATTGACGGTCTTAACCGCTTTGGAATAAATGCCGATGAGGGATTTGTTAAGGGCAAAACCGAAAAGGGCGAATACGGTCCGTACCAACAAAGCCACCGTGGCGAAATATATCAAACCTATGTAAAGGACCTTATTAAAAAAGGTCTTGCATATCCTTGCTTTTGTACTGCCGAAGAATTGGAAAATGTAAGAAACATTCAAGAGGCAAACAAGATAAGAACCGGCTATCACGGAGAATATGCAAAGCATAGAAATATAACCTACTCCGAGGCAAAAGCCCTTGTGGAAGAAGGCAAACCTTTTGTAGTAAGACTAAAATCACAGGGTAATGAAGAAAACCGAATTGTATTTGAAGATATGATTAAGGGCAAAATAGAAATGCCTCAAAATGACGAGGATTTTGTATTGCTTAAGTCTGACGGTATCCCCACCTATCATTTTGCACATGCTATTGATGACCATTTAATGCACACAACCCATGTTATGCGCGGTGATGAGTGGATTTCCTCAGTTCCTAAGCATATTGAACTGTTTAAGCTATTAGGCTTCAAGGTTCCTAAATATGCCCATATTTCACCTATTATGAAGCTTGACAACGGAGCAAAACGCAAAATTTCAAAGAGAAAAGACCCTGAGGCTGCGGTTCATTTCTTTATTGAAGAGGGATACGAGCCGATTTGTGTTATTGAATACTTGATGACTATTGCTTCTTCTGATTTTGAGGATTGGAGAAGAGCCAATCCCGATGCCGATTACAGAACATATAAATTCAATCTTAAGAAAATGAGTGTTTCGGGAGCATTGTTTGACCAAAATAAGTTAAACGATATCAGCAAGATTATTGTTTCAAAAATGAAGTCTGATGAGGTCTACGACAAAATAACCGCCTGGGCAAAGGAATTTGACAGCGAATATTACGAAATTTTAACCGAAAATCCCGATTTTTCAAAGGCTATGTTTGCCATTGACCGAGATAATGCTAACAAGCCGAGAAAGGATATAGCAAAGTGGAGTGAGGTTAAAGAGTATTATTCGTATATGTTTGAAAAAATGTATGAGCCTTCAAAGGAATATCCCGAAAAAATATCAAAGGAAGATGCTGTTTTATTCCTCTCTGAGTACAGCAAAATTTACGACTGCTCGGACGATAGACAGGCTTGGTTTGATAAGATAAAGGATATTGCTCCCACCCTTGGCTTTGCCGCCGATACAAAGGAATACAAGGCAAATCCCGAAAGCTTCAAGGGAAGCGCCGGAGATTTAAGCACCCTGCTTCGAATTGCCGTTACGGGAAGAAGCAACACTCCTGACCTATGCAGTATTATGCAGGTTTTAGGCAAAGAAAAATCCTTAATGAGAATTAAAGCCGCTATTAATAATTTAAAAGAAAACTAAAAGTTTTAAAGATAAATCTTCCAAACTTAAAAAATATATCGCACCGTTTTTCTCGCCTCTTACAAGGCAACCGAAAAATATGGCATATTATGACCATTCCTTTCATTGGTCGTTTATGCCAACAAGCGAAAGCAGAAAGGAATGGTCATAAAATGGAAGAAAAAGAAATATTAAATGAAGAGGTAAAGCCTTCTAATTTTATTTATGATTTTATAGACGAGGACTTGGAAAAGGGAGTTTATGAAAAAATTCAAACCCGTTTCCCGCCTGAGCCAAACGGATATTTGCATATTGGCCACGCAAAGGCTATTTGCATCGACTTCGGCACTGCCGAAAAGTACGGCGGAAAATGTAATCTTCGTTTAGATGATACCAACCCCACAAAAGAAGATGTGGAATATGTTGATGCCATAAAAGAGGATATCAAGTGGTTGGGATTTAAGTGGGATAATGTTTATTTTGCTTCAGATTATTTTGATTTTATCTATGAATGTGCGTTAAAGCTTATAGACAAAGGTCTTGCATATATAGACGAGTCAACTCCCGACCAAATAAGAGAACTTAGAGGCACTCTAACCGAAGCAGGTAAAGAAAGTCCTTACAGAAACAGACCTATTGCCGAAACAAAGGAACTCTTTGAGAAAATGACCAAGGGTGAGATTGATGAGGGGAAAATGGTGCTTCGTGCCAAAATTGATATGTCATCATCAAACCTTAATATGAGAGACCCTATCATTTACCGTGTATTAAAGGTTTCTCACCATAGAACAGGTGATAAATGGTGTGTTTACCCAATGTACGATTTTGCCCATCCCCTTTCCGATGCCAAAGAAGGTGTAACACATTCTCTTTGTTCTTTGGAATTTGAAAACCATAGACCATTGTACAACTGGGTTTTAGAAGCCTGTGATATTCCCACTCCTCCAAGACAGATTGAATTTGCAAGAATGAATGTGAACTATACTCTTACAAGCAAGAGAAAATGTCTCAAGCTTGTTAATGATAAACTTGTCAGCGGTTGGGATGACCCGAGAATGGCAACCGTTTGCGGTATGAGGAGAAGAGGCTATCCCGCTAAAGCTATTAGAACATTTGTTGATAAAATCGGTGTTTCCAAGGCTTACAGCGTTATTGACTATGCTTTGCTTGAATCCTGTGTTAGAGATTATCTTAACGAAAATGCCGACAGAGCAATGGCTGTTCTTCGTCCTCTTAAGGTAGTTATTGACAACTATCCCGCTGATAAAACCGAGGAAATCGAAGTTGATATTAACCCCAACAAACCTGAAAAAGGCAAAAAGACCGTTACCTTTTCAAGAGAAATATTCATAGAACAGGATGACTTTTGTCTAAATCCTCCCGGAAAATACTTTAGACTTTGCCCCCAAAAAGAGGTTCGCCTAAAGGGTGCCTATTATGTTAAATATGCCTCTCACGAGGAGGATGAAAACGGAAATATTACGGTAGTTCACTGTACATTTGACCCCGAAAGCCGTGGTGGTGAAACTCCGGACGGACGAAAGGTTAAGGGTACCTTGCACTGGGTAAGCTGTGAGCATTGTGCATCGGCTGATATTAGGCTTTATGACCGTTTATTTAATGTGGAAAATCCAAGTGATGAAGAAGGCGTATCTTCTTTTGCTGATAATTTAAACCCTGAATCCTTAACGGTTTTGACGGATTGCAAAATTGATGCTGACCTTGTAAATTCAGCTGTGGGAGATACATTCCAATTTATGAGACAGGGATATTTTTGTCTTGATAAGGATTCGGCCGAGGGCAAACTTATTTTCAACCGTACAGTAGGACTTAAAGACTCCTTTAGTAAGAAGAAATGATAAAAGCAGTAGATATTTTTGAGTTTTTAAATTTCAAATTCCCTATTTCCGATGCTTGTGATTTTGATAATCCCGGGTTTCTTGTTGGGGATGAACAAGCCCAAGTAAAAAAGGTGCTTGTGGCTCTTGACTGCGATATCGAGGCAGTAAAAGAGGCTGTAAAAATCGGTGCTAATCTTATTATCACACATCACCCCGTCATCTTTTCGGGGCTTAAAAGCCTTGTAGGTGAGGATGTGGTCAAAAAGGTTATTGAAAACAGAATTTCGGTTATTTCAATGCACACTAACTTTGATGTGGGAGTGGGCGGAGTAAACGATATTTTATGCGAAAAATTAGGCTTTTTAAACACTGAAAAATTTGTAACCTCTGACGGATTCAAGGTTAATTCGGTGGTGTCGAAAATATCCGAGCCTAAGGAATTGGCTATGGACATAAGTAAAAAGTTGGGATTTCCGGTAAAGTATGTTGCAGGAAGACCTATTAAAAAACTCCTTGTTTGTTCAGGTTCAGGCGGAGATTTTTTATCAGATGCATACAAAAACGGCTTTGACGGACTCGTTACTGCCGATGTAAAACATAATTGTTTTGTTGATGCAAAAAATTACGGCATTTCCCTTTTTGACGCAGGACATTATGCCACCGAGAATATTTGCGTAAAACCACTTTGCAATATGCTAAAGAAAAAATTTTCGGACACGGAATTTTTACCCTTTGAGCCTGATTATATAAAGTTTGAGACTTGATTTTTGGTGAATTATGGAACATTATCTTGATAATGCCGCCACTACAAAAACCTGTAAAGAGGCAATAGCGGCGGCAAACGATGTTATGGAAAACTTTTACGGCAATCCGTCTTCAACTCATACAGTAGGCAGAAAAGCCAAGCAAAAGCTTGATGAGTTTAGGTGTGATGTGGCGAAGGCTTTAGGTGCTAAACCGCAGGAAATAGTTTTTACTTCTTGCGGAAGTGAAAGCGACAATTTTGCCATTATTAAAGGTGCCGAAAGCCAAAAGCGAAAGGGTAAGCATATTATAAGCTCCTTAGTAGAGCATGATGCAGTGCGAAAAAGCCTTGATTATCTTGAAACTTTAGGATATTCCGTTACAAGACTTAAACCCGATAGCACGGGTGAAATTTCGGTAGACTCGGTTCTAAAGGAATTAAGAGATGACACTGTTCTTATTTCCCTAATGCTTGTCAACAACGAAACCGGCGCCGTAAACGATATTTCGGCAATTTCTAAAGCAGTAAAGGCGAATAATCCTAATGTTTTGATACATACCGACGCAGTTCAGGGCTTTATGAAAGTGCCTTTTTCCGCTAAAACCTTAGGTGCCGATATGATAAGCATAAGCGGTCATAAAATTCACGCCGTAAAGGGTATTGGTGCACTTTATATTAAAAGCGGACTGAAGCTTAAGCCCCTGATTTTAGGCGGAGAGCAGGAAATGGAGCTGAGAGCAGGTACCGAAGCAATGCCCCAAATTGCCGCATTTGCCACCGCTTGTAAAATGGACCCTGAAATTAAAAAAATAGGCGAATTAAAGGAATATTTAAAAGAAGAACTCATAAAAAGTATTCCCGAGATAAAAATTATCGAAACAAATGCACCGCATATTTTAAACATCTCAATGCCGGGCTGGCGTAGTGAAGTATTAATGAACTTTTTAGAAGCAAAGGAAATATATGTTTCAAAAAGTTCGGCTTGTAAACAGGGCAAAAGAAGCCATGTTTTAGAGGCTATGGGGCTTAACAGTAGTGTTATTGACGGTGCCCTTAGAATAGGTATTTCGAGATATAATACAAAAGAAGATGCGGATGCATTAATTGAGGGCTTAATAGAATCCCGAAAATTAGCACATAGGTAAAAACAGGCTGTTGTAAACATAGGCTCTATAATAAATGTTGGGG
>DCIE01000042.1 GCA_002315765.1 Ruminococcaceae bacterium UBA1734 | reverse complement strand
GATTTAAGGTCAGCGGATTTGTTTCGAGTGATAAATACCATTGGCGAAGCTCCACCGTTACAAAGATATTATCCCGAGAGGAGTATTGCGGTGACATTATCAATTTCAAAACTTATTCAAAGTCGTACAAGAATAAGAAGCGTCACGATAACGACAGAGAGAATTGGGTAATCTTCAAGGATGTGAATGAACCGATTATCGACCGAGAAACCTTTGAAAAGGTAAAGGCAAAGCGAGGTATCGTACACAACAAAAAGCGAAAGGATGCCGAGCATCATATGTTTTCGGGATTACTTGTGTGTTCGGACTGCGGATCAAATCTTCATTTCCACTTTAATCAAGGCAACCGAGATATACAGTATTTCAACTGCTCCAATAATAACAGCAGAAACAGAAGCTGCCCGGCAACACACTATATCCGCGTAGATTTTCTTGAAGAATTGGTACTGACCGATATTAACCGCCTGATAGCATTTACCAATCAGTATCGGGATGAGTTTGTGAGTATTCTCGAACGAAACAGCGGTTTGGAGTTTCAAAACACCTTGAAAGCCACCGAGGCGGAGATTGCACGGCTGTTCAAGAGAAATGATGAAATTGATAAGTTGTTCGGCAACATCTACGAGGATAAAATCAAGGGTAATCTTTCGGAAGAACGGTTTTCCAAGATGTCAAAGGCATACGAAGCCGAGCAGGAAGAGAATAAAAAGAAGATTGAACTTCTGTCAGAGCAAATAAAAAGTGACGCCAAAGAAATTGACACCACAAAAATGTTTCTTGATATTGTTGAGAATACTACTCATCTTGAAAAGCTCACCGTCGAAGTTGTCCGTAATTTCATTGATAAAATCGTTGTTCATCATCGAAAAGAGGAAAACGGCATTACGACACAGAAAATCGAAATCTATTATAATGTAATAGGCAAATTTGAAGTACCGTCAAACTATGTACTGCCGACCGCATCAAACTTGACCGAAGCAAAGGCAATAACAGCCGCTTTGGGCACACCGGCATAAAAAATGACGGTTGAAGTAGGACTAAATCCTATTTCAACCGTCATCATGGTGCAGCGAGTGCAGTCAAATCCGAACCGAGACCCGATTTCTCAAGGTCTTTGAATGTTACCTCTTTCGTGCCGTCTTTGTAATTGAAAGTGATAACTATTCTGTCATCGTACAGGAAAATCGCATTGATAAATGAGTCAATGAGTTTTCTGCGATGTTCCAATTTCTGTGGGTTTAGCTTTCTGAGTTTTTCAAGCCAAAAAAGTATCTGCTCTTTTGTGAGTGTGGGCTGTGTCATTTCCTCTTTCATGATTTGAACGGACAGTTCGCTCTTTTGCTTTTCGAGTTCTTCAAGCCGTTCCTTTGTAGAAGCGGTAATAATACCCATTTGAATGGCGTTCATAAAATTGTCGATGCCTTTTTGCACTTCTTTCAGTTGTTTTTGTAAAACCGGAAGCACGACATTTTCTTTGCTTTGCAATTCCATAACGCTGTCGGCAAGTTTATTCATAAGTTCATCATCAAGAAGAAATTTTCGTATCTCGTCAATAACAAGATTTTCAATCCATTCTTTTTTGACGGTTTTCTTGTCGCAACCCTTATGATTCTTGGCACTGACACATTTGTAGTAGTGATGAACCTTGTTCGTGTGGCTTGTGCCGCTTTCACCGACCATAAAACAACCACATTTCCCACAATAGAGTTTTGTTGTCAGCAGGTATTCGTCTTCGGCTTTGTGCTTTGCCGGAGCTTTTTTAGTTTGTGCCATTCTGTCCTGAACTTTATTGAAAAGCTCTTCGGGGATGATTGCAGGTATTCCACCGGGTGTTATGACATCACGGTATTTGTATTCACCAATGTATTTGCGATTGTGAAGCATTCTTGTTACAGAATCAATGCTGATCTTTCCGCCTCGTTTGGTACGAATACCGTTCAGATTCATCATATCGGTGATTTGTTGCATCGTGGAGCCGCCAGCATATTCGGTAAATGCCTTTAACACTATAGGTGCTGTCAGCGGATCGACTTGATAAAACTGTTCGCTGTCCACATTGTAGCCGATGGGAAGCGTGCCGCCGTTATACTTACATTTGAGAGCATTTTCGGTCAGCCCACGAACAACCTTTTCGGAAAGCTCCGCCGAATAATATTCCGCCATACCTTCCAAAAGGGAGGTCAGCAATATTCCTTCGGGGCCGTCTGAAATCTGCTCGGTTGCGGATACAATTTTTACATTATTCTTGCCGAGTATATGACGGTAGTGTGCGGAATCGTATTTGTTTCGTGCAAATCGGTCGAGTTTCCAAAGCAGGATAACATCAAATTTCTTTTTGGCACTGTCTCTAATCATCCGCTGAAAGTCGGGACGGTTATCCGTCTTTGCCGATAGCGCTCGGTCAATGTATGTCTCGATGATTTGTATATCGTTCTTCTTGGCAAATGCCATGCATTCACGGACTTGTCCGTCAATGGATTCGTCACGCTGATTGTCGGAAGAATATCTTGCATAGATAACACCGATCATTCAATATCTTCCTCCTTGTTTTGCAAAGACTCCATAGCAAGTTTGTTTTCATTAATGCACTTTATTATTTCGTCTTTATTTCGAAAATCTGCTGGCATTTGCGAATTGACTTCTAAGATAGGCAATCCAACAAATTCGGCATTGGCCTTTTCGTCATACTTGAAATTAGCGAAATCATTTATACATAGTCCTGGCATCTTTGCGGTTTTATTATCTATGGTTAATATCAATCCAATAGGTAAAGTTGATATCTCAGACAAACAAATAAATCCGCCATATATAGATCCCAAAGCAGAAATGCCTTGTATTCGCCACATAGGACCTTTTGAAAGATACAAATACAGTGAATATTTATCTTTATCAAAAGCGGTAGCTTCTTTATTAAGTAAAAATTCTTTTAAATTGTTATCTCCCATACAACCGTGATTAATATCACAAAACATTGTCATAATGCCCTTTAACACTCTCAGTGGATAAAAATCGTTTAATGATATAGAGCATTGAGT
Source organism: Ruminococcaceae bacterium UBA1734 (assembly GCA_002315765.1). Taxonomy (GTDB): domain Bacteria; phylum Bacillota; class Clostridia; order Oscillospirales; family Acutalibacteraceae; genus UBA737. Next base: position 1,170 of record DCIE01000042.1, on the reverse strand, counting down.
CGATAAAGGATGATTGGTCATAGCATTGCTAAGAACTTGTCCCATTGTATGAGTGAAGCGAACATATTCTGTCATATACCAAGATCCGGTATTGTTATTACATTCTTCGCAAAGGTAGTAATCTCCACTGCCACGCTGTTGAATTTTACCTGATAGGCCGTTAATATCCCACGGCATACGGTCATCGGTTCCGGCCATTATTTTCATCACCTCATCACCTGTAAACTTTTTTACAGCCGATGAATTGAACGCTTTTTCAGGAGGAACATGTTCAAAGGTTAATTTTTTATATTCTCCGCATAATTTGCAATTCCCGAAAACTTCTTTTCCCATATTGTCTCCTCCCTGTAGTTCTATTCTATCAAAGTAAAAGTACCATTTTCAGTACAGTAAACACATTTTCTTTCGGGGTATTAGGGCACTCCCTAACAAGCGGCTCAGCAGCCGTTGTCTTTGGCGGACGTCCAAAGACGATGCTTGCTGAGGCGATGCCAAGCGAATTTGCTACAACAAATTCAGTGCTTGAGAAGACAATCCTTTCACTAATTTTGATTATATCATATTTCCCCTTGAATGTCTATATGTTTTCAAAAAATTATCAAGTTTAAATTGAGAATATCAAGAATTACTATTGCGCTTTGTAATCAAACATGATATAATTATCGTAGACTATTATTGGGAGGATACTACATTGTCACGTTCTTATAATAAGCTGTGGAAACTGATGATTGATAAGAAAATCAATAAAACTCAACTTTGCAAAGCCGCCGGAATAACCACCAATGCTATGGCAAAACTCGGCAGAGATGAAACGGTTACACTTGAAACGCTTGAAAAGATTTGTGTATATCTTGGTTGTACTCTTGACGATATTATGGTATTTTCGACAGGAAATGAGCAATAAGTCTGTTTTATGGGACATAGGTTATGCGATAATCTCCGCGAGCTTCTGCGCATTTTCAACAACAGCGCGTTTAACGAAATCAAGGATGACATCATCGGCAGGATTTACGAATAAGGAAAAATCTGCAACTTTTTTTGTGAATTATCAAAAAAAATCCGCAAATATCTTGACTTGCAAAGGGATTTGTGATATAAAATACTGTGTATTGGTGGGCGGATTTGATTCGTGGCTACGCCAAACACCGATACAAATTTTACCAAAGGAGT
>DCIE01000053.1:951-2990 GCA_002315765.1 Ruminococcaceae bacterium UBA1734 | reverse complement strand
ATGTGTTCCTTTATTTTTTCCACGATTTCCGTTTCTCTTTGTGGCTCACGGTCGCAAAGGTGGATGAGCATCGTTATCGGTGCGGTATAGCCGAGAGCGAGAAGTGATAAATTATCTGTTTTTACTTTCCCGTTCTTCATCAGATTCTCGAAAATATCCGTGTAAATGGCTTCAATATCACCGCTGAAATGCTTTGTTGCAAGGGTACTCATTCGCTCATTGCGGAACTGTTCAATCGTCAATAATTTACGAACCTTTTTCACCGTCTCGTCGTGTAGGGTAAAATCCACCTGACGAAGGGTTAAGCCTATCAGTTCATCGAGGGTATTTGGCAAGGGAATATTCTTATTATTTAATTTTATTCTCTTACACACTTCGTTATTGCTACCCAATAATTATACTGTCATTAGTGCACCGTTTTCGGGACATAAAAAAAGACTGTTAAAAACGCGTTTTTTAACAGTCCTTTTTTAGGGGATAGGAAAAAATGTTCCGAATGAATTAACCAAACCCCAAATGCCGATTTGTCGGCATTTGGGGCTGTGCCCGAAGGTGTACGAGTGTACTCCGAGGGTGAGGTTAATTTATAGCAAAAAGGTCGTTCTTTTTTTAAAATATAAAAATTCTTTAAAACTTTGATATTTAAAACACATATTTTCTGTTTTGTTTAAATATCAACAGTGTATTTTTACCTTTTTGCGGTCAGGACATTTTTAACAGCCCATTTTATCAAATTCCATAAGATTTAATTGTACTTATTTAATCCTTTTTTGAGTGATTCTTTCATTCTCGTCCTCAAAGATTCCGGTGAGGTAATTTCGACATAATTTATATATTGCATCGCCCAATGCTCCATAGCGTTCGGACTTGCCTTGACGCTTACATTTATTTTGCCCTCAATATTTGTTTTGAAAAAACGAACTTCCGTACCGAACCAATCGATTATCTGGTCTATAATTCCGACATCGGCAACAAACTCAATTCTTTCCGGCTTGTCTGTATACATATACGGCATAGTTGATGATAGCTCTTTGAAGTTTATTCCGTTCTCATAACCCGGCACATTTTTAATAGGTGTTGACGGCTTATCGGTAATGGTCATATTTGTAATGTGGTCAAGACGATGAAATACCATATTGTGCCAATATTCGCTATATGCCATTAAATAGTATCTTTGATTATGCAAAATCATAACATAGGGGCTGACATATTGTTGAGATGACTTGTGCAATTTCTTATCATCGCCGTATTTATTATAGTCATAATGAATTTGCTTTTTATGTTCTATTGCCGAATCAATCATTTCGATATTGTAGAAAAGGGCTTGATTATCGGTCTTACTCCAATCATTAACAGAATGAATATGCTTGACACTGGAACGAAAATACTTATTTGAAAGAGAGCAAATGCGGTCTATTAAATCCTTTGAGTGCTTTGCCGTAATGTGCTTACTGCTCAAAATACCGTCAATAAGCATATGAAGCTCGGAATCCTCAAAATCACGATAGTCCAAGTAGCTACCGGCTCTTCTTGATTCAATTTCAATGCCGGCCTCTTTCAAAAGAGAAATATTGCGGCTAATCGCCTTTCTTTCGATAATAATCCCATAATCGTTTTCCAATTTTTCGGCAATATCCTCCTGAGTCATCGGATGATTGTAATCGCTGTTCTCTTTTAGAATTTGCCATATTCTTATCAATGCTAATTTTTTCGGTTCAAACCCTTCCATAATTATGACCATTCCTTTCCACTCAGCTGCAATGCACAAATGACCAATGAAAGGAATGGTCATAATATGCCATGTTTTTCGGTTGCCTCGTAAGAGGCGAGAAAAACGGCGCATTATAATTTTTTAAGTTTGGAAGATTTATCTTTCAAACTTAACGCCCTTTCATCACTAAATACTACTTGAATGCAAGCGACATATTTGGTACATTATCATTATATCAAAACAATTTTCGTTTGTCTATATTAAAAACAAAAATACCGCAGTATAAACCACGCTATCTTTTAAAAATTGAAATAAATATCGTAGGGGT
>DCIE01000053.1:0-923 GCA_002315765.1 Ruminococcaceae bacterium UBA1734 | reverse complement strand
CATCCACCCTTAAATCATTGTAAAAAGCCTAACGGGACGATGTGGGCATCGTCCCCTACGAAAACAAATACGATGGAACGCAATGTAAAACAACACAATAGAACCGTCCCCTTGTGTTTAATGAGTCTTTGTCTGTTGCTTTGAGCTCACGCAGAATAAGCCATTCGGTTTGAATTATCATTTTTCTTTTCCTTTCTATCCGCCCATATCCAAAGGGCAACGGACAAGCCGAGCCAAACCACTCGATAAACATTTGTAATCACATTGCCGGGGAACGAATCAAACAACAAATTCCAATCGTAGATAGCACCGATGGCATCAATAAAAGCGTGATATATGGCACAGGCAATTACACTCTTTGTTGCCTTGTAAAGAGCCGCCAATGCAAATGCCCATATTAAAATCGTGATGCCAAAGCCGATTAAACTGTCGCCGTAATGGTTTGAAGTTTTGTCAAGCCACAAATCAAGGTGCCATATATACCAAATAAAAGCGGTGAGCAAAACAGAAAACGGGAATTTGAATTTTTCTTCCAAAGCCGGCTGTAAAAAACCACGCCAACCTGTTTCCTCCGCAATTCCTACAAACGGAATCATCACAAGAAAACCGAGAGGAAGCATATACCACGATGAACCGTTCGGCGTGCCGTTAATCAGCGCAAACAAAAGTGCCAAAAGGCAAAAACCTGAGGTGAGAAAGATTGTTTTCAATTTGTGTTCCGTGCGAAAAATTCGGCGAAAAAACTCTTTTAACCCGATTTTCTCTTTCAAAAGCGAAATAATCAGCACCGATACAAAGGGTGCCGGAGTGGAAAAGAGCAAACCGATTGTGGCATATAAGAAATACCCGATTGTCATTTCTCCGTTTTCGGCATATGCCACTGAAAACGGCAAAAGCAACAGCTTGAGCGTTACAAAGCAAAA
>DCIE01000012.1 GCA_002315765.1 Ruminococcaceae bacterium UBA1734 | reverse complement strand
AAGGCAACCAAGTACGGTACATATACCGTAACCATTGCAAAGCATTCGAGAATGCTAAAAATCACATTCTCCAGCGTAAATCCCCCGGCATACGGAATTACAATTAACGGAAACGATGTTACAGTTAATGAGGACAACATTTATTCGATAAACAGCGGTGATGTTGTTGCCGTCACATGGGACCAAGACAGAACAAGGGTAACTGTTAGAAAATCATTGACAGATTTTGAAAACACTTCTGTTGTTTCATTAAATTCGCCAACAACAACAAGCACAAGTCACACTTACACCGTTCCAAACGATGATTATAATTATGTGCTTGATTTCGCACCACCTATGACATAACCCATAAATGCAATATGTAAGACTGAAAAATCAGTATATAACATAAAAACAATTTTGAAAGGAGTTTTCAAAATGAAAACAAAAAAGCTTTTGAGTTTTATGCTCGCAATCGTCATGGTGGTATCCATAATGGCAACCCTCGGCATCACTGCAAGTGCGGGACAAATTGCCCCGACAAACGAAGAGTACCTTGACCTTGACAGCACCACAACCAACATCAAGGACAGCAAGGACCTCGACCAAAATTACAACCTCACCGTAACAGAAATGCCTTCCGCTTCCGGCGCGGTTACCAAGGTAAAGCTCAGCTGGGAAATCAATGACATCAACGCCGCTCGTATGGATAACATGGTTTGGGATACCAACGAGCTGAAGTGGGTTGTTGCTTCCTCCAACACAACCATTATGGATAACGGCACCGCAAAGTTCACTTTGGAAAACTATTCTTCCGTAAAGGTAAGAGCCACTGCATCGCCGGTATTTCTTACACCGATATTATCGGTTGCACTGTGAAGGATTCTGTCGTTTCCGGTCAGTATAAGTGCGGCGGCCTTATCGGCTTTACCGGTGAAGGAAACGGAAGAGATGTTCAGAACAACACCTTGACCAATGTTACCATCAACTGTGCAAACCTTCTTGAAGGCAAAAACCACTATGAAACCGGTAAGGTTATCGGTGACTGGAATTCAGAAACCGGCACCTACATCGGCAACACCGTATCGGGCGTTACCATTGTTAACGGCTCTATCGGTTACACCGATAACGAAATCGGCGCAATCGAAAGCGGCTGCACCATTAACTATGGCGAACCCTGCTAATTGACATAAATAAAAGAATACAAAAAGCTCTCGGACGGCAAATGTGCTATCCGAGAGCTTTTTGCTACATACTATTTTAAATAGAATTACGATATAATTTTATAAGTAAAATTATTATTTTTTTGAGACAATCTATCAAATATTATCAACATTCTCTCACATTCGCTTTTCAATTCTTTGCTTAACGAATTGAATTCATATAATTCGACAGAATATTTTTGGTCGCCGAAAAAAACATCTTGTGTTAAATCCCAAAGTGCGCTCCGGTTTTCTCCGTAAAAATCATGAAATCCGAATTTTTCTTTTAATATTTTATGTATCTCGCCCAAATATTTGCAATCGGCAAAATTTAATTTAATTGGATTTTCGGTTATTTCTTTAAATGCATAAATATCTTTGCTCATCGTGTCCTCCTATACTATTTCAAAAAATGTTTTGTAATGGTCGTATGTTACGAAAATCAATCCGTCATTTGACCATACTACTCGTTGTGTGTTTCGATAATCACTTTGATAATTAATATCTGCTTCATACCAAATTCTGTTCTTACAATCCGGCAAATGTTTATCATCATTCATATATATTTCGCTAAATATCATTTCTCCCGGGAATTTTTCGTTTAAATTTCCAAATTTAGGATTCCAACCTTTTTTAGAGCCTCACCCTTGGTAATATAATATTCCGGCAACTTTTTATCATATTTAAGCGACCAATCTGCACCATTTATGCCGTTAATAGTTGCGGTTCCTAACTTTACGATTTTCAATGGGATTATAACACTTCTGCAATTATTATACAACGGCGGTTCTTCATCCACCTTTTCGTTGATAATCCAAATTGTTCCGTGCCGTTTTCGGCATTCAAGGCAGGTTTTTAAGTCCAATACAGAAATCCGGTTTTTATATTTTGTACTTTCACCAAACACGGGGTTCCAATTGCTGCCGTTAATAATTTGTAATAGCAAAAACGCAAATATATCCATAAAAATCACCTCCTGTCCCGAAATATATTGCAAAATGACCTTAAATATCTCGATAACTATATTGAATAGTAAGGAAATAAATATTGACAAATCAAACGAAAATGATGTAAAATTCAAAATAGATAATAAGGTGAAAGAAAATGGTACAAACTCCGAAATACTGGGAAAAGAAACGATTTCAACCATTAGCGGAAGCAAAGACAATGTACGGGAACAAAGTTCAAATACCGAAAAACTTAAAGGATGCATGGGAGTATTACGAACAAGCAACAAAGACAACCAAAACATTTTCGCAGGGCAAAATGGATGGTTGTCTAAAACAATACGGGAAAAATTCTCGGTCGATAATTTTCACAAACTTATTGCAAGTTTACGAGGAAATGTTCAAGGAAGACAAATACTCTGAGAGGATGCTCACGATTTCCGAGGAATAAATGTTTTTGAATTTAACAAAAATATCGAAGAAGTAATAAAAGAATTTTCAAGTTCATTAAGAAAAGAGGAAGTTAATTTTGACAGCAGAGGAATCCAAGAAAGACTATTTTCGTTTGTTGGACTATATGGTGAAGAACGAAATGTCAGATACTTTACAGAATACTGTACTTGGGCTAATATCGACAATAAGACCGAGAGAAATGGCGTATCAAGCATTAAAAGAAATGTTGATGTTTACGAAAAAAGAACCGGACGAAATCCAAATGTTTCATCAAGCAAACAAGATTTACAACACATATCAGCAGAAGAATTAATATAACACAATGGGACGGTTCTATCGTGTTGTTTTACATTGTGTTCCATCGTATTTGTTTTTCGTAGGGGACGATGCCCACATCGTCCCCTACGAACCTTAATTCTTCAAAATTTATCCTATACAATCAATCATTGGGAGATTTAAAAGTGTGAGCAGCTCTTTTTCGGTTTTAGAGATAGGGTTAAACAATCTCGGCTTGGATTTTGTGTTCAGGTCGAGGCAATCATAAAAAACCGCATTTTTCAAGCTGTTCATCTATCGCATTGTGATTGCGAATATATCCGAGTTTGCCGTCCTTTGAACGGTTGATATAGAAATACTTATCATAATGAAGTTTTCTATCGGGTGGCTTTTCCATTGCTTTTGAGTCGTTTTCCTGCCGTTCAAGCAATTCATAAAAAGCACGGCTTTCCTGTGCGGCTTTATCCGCATCGTAATAAAGATGTACCTTCATACGAAAACCAAGCTCGGTTGTTTCGTATGACTTTCCATACGGCAATCCCGATTCTTCTCCGTAATACATACCCATATTTATTTGCGGCAGCGACATAATTCACGCCGTAATGATAAATTCCGTGCGATATCGGTGCCGGTTGCTTTAAATAAATTTCATAATAATTTCGATTCGGAATAAGTTTTCCTGTAGTTTCATCCAAACGCCCAATAGCCGAACGGTCGCAGGTCGGCTGACCTTTTTCGTTACGATAACTCGCCGTAACATAATATACATATGTTTTCCCCGATACTTTTTTATATGCTATTCCGTGTTCTGGAATTTCCACCTGAATTTTACTGTCTAAAGCCATTTTATCTACCACTTTTCAATATGATTTTTGCGTACTTAGTATAGCCTAATTACACCATACAACAAAAAATCAACGTTTTTTTCAAAAAACCTTGATTTTATCGAAAAATATTTTGCCGTATGGGATAATTTTAGGGGAATTTGGGGTATAATCTATGACTTTCGTGGTTGTTTCGTGGTTGTTTTATATTATTATTTTTAATAATTAGTTATGGATTTTAATAATTTTATTATTAAATAAAACAACCGAAAACCCGCGTAAACAAAGGATAAAACAAAAGAAACCGCTTAAATAAACGGTTTCTCGTTTTGGTGGGAGAGGGTGGATTCGAACCACCGAAGCTGAAAGCAGCAGATTTACAGTCTGTCCCCTTTGGCCACTCGGGAACTCTCCCATATTTAATTGTCGCACTAAATGGAGCTGGTGGACGGACTTGAACCCCCGACCTGCTGATTACAAATCAGCTGCTCTACCAACTGAGCTACACCAGCATTTTTCAGCGCCTAAATACTATAACATAATCAGTGGCTTATGTCAAGAAAAAAATTAATATTTTAAAACATTTTTTTAAAATTCGATTTATTTACATATTTTGTCAAAATATGTAACAAGCGATATTATCGGATGCCGAGCGGTTTTTTAGTTTTGCTTATCAAGAGAAAGCGAGAAACTGGGTATAAATTCTTCCATAAATATTTCGGCTTCGGGCATATTTAGCCTATGAATGGCATCTTTGGTTGATAATAACGCCTCTTTAAATTCGGTATTTCCGCTTTTTGTTTCGTCAATACACTTAATATATGCCGAAATTTTATCTGCTGCCTTAATAAGTTTTTTTGTATCCTCATCGACTTTATATATTTTTTTAAAAGAATTTTTGAAATCGTCGGGTAACATACCGATAAGTTTATCTTCGGCAACTCCCTCGATTTGCTTATAAATATTCTTGATTTCGGGATTATAGTATTTAATCGGTGTGGGCATATCGCCTGTAATAATTTCCGATGTATCATGATACATAGCGGCAACAGCAACATAGTTTTCGTCAATATTGCCACCTAACCTTTGATTTCTTATTAAGCAAAGTGCGTGGACTATCATGGCTACCTCAAGGCTGTGTTCAGACAAATTCTCCTGACGGGAATTTCGCATTAATCCCCATCTGAATATGTTTTTCATTCTTGAAATATACGCATAAAAATGACTTTGCATTTTTTCATTCTCCTTATTGAATATTATGTAATAATTTGTTATACTAATATAAATTATAATGATATAGGCATATCTTGTCAATTTATTGTTTAACGGAGGACTTGTTTTGAATTTTTCTTATGCAAAAAAAACCATACTTACAAAGCAAAAAGAAATGAAGGGCTTTACCTTTATTTTGGCAATTCTTACCGCTTTGATAATATTTATTCCTTTTATGGTGCAGAGTGAGGGGTATTTTATTTTCTACGGGGATTTTAATGTTCAGCAAATTCCTTTCTATCAAATGTGCCATAAAATGATTAGGGAAGGTAACATTTCTTGGAATTGGTATACCGATTTAGGTTCAAATTTTATCGGCTCGTATAGTTTCTACCTGCTTGGAAGTCCTTTTTTCTGGCTGACAATTCCTTTTCCGAATAGCTTTGTCCCATATCTAATGGGTCCGCTTCTTATTTTAAAATTCGGCTGTGCGGCATTTACGGCTTATGTTTATATAAGACGATTTACAAGAACTCCCCAGGCTGCTTGTATCGGCGGACTTTTATATGCTTTTTCGGGATTTTCGGTTTATAACATATTTTTCAATCATTTTCATGAAGCTATAATATGTTTTCCGCTTTTGCTGTTGGCAATGGAGCTTCTGCTGACAGAAAATAAAAGAGGAGTATTTGCTTTAGCCGTTGCCTTGTGCGCAGTTGTAAATTACTTTTTCTTTTTCGGAATGGTGGTATTCGCCGTAATATATTATTTTGTGCGTATATTTTCCGGTGCAATAAAGTTCAAGTTTTCAAGATTGTTGGCAATTGTTTTTGAATCGGTTTTGGGTGTTTGTTTGGCGGCGTTCTTGCTTATTCCTTCACTTTATGCCATTATGGGAAATTCAAGGATATCCGATTTTCTTATCGGTTGGAGCGGAATAACATACGGAAAAGAACAAATATATCTTAATATTATCGAATGTTTCTTCTTTCCTCCGGATATTCCCGCAAGACCGGTGTTTTTCCCCGAAGCCGATGTAAAATGGTCGTCTCTCGGCGGATGGTTGCCTGTTTTCGGTATGACCGGTGTATTTACGCTGTTTATTGAGAAAAAAGGTTCTTGGATGAAAAGGGTAATCGGAATATGTATTTTTATGGCTATGGTACCGGTGCTCAATAGTGCTTTTTATGCTTTTAATACCGCCTATTACGCAAGATGGTTTTATATGCCTATATTGATTATGAGTCTTGCTACCGTAACACTTTTTGAGGACAAAACAATTGATTTTTCTTCGGGATTAAAGTGGGCAACCGGTGTAACAATAGGGTTTGCATTAGTTATAGGTCTGTTCCCGCAAAGAATAAACGGAAAAATCGTTTTCGGACTTTATACCCAAGACACCGATTTGACCTATGTTATGAGATTTTGGGTTACAGTCGGTATTTCGGTAATATCGTTGTTTGCAACACTTATGTTGCTAAAACTCAGAAAAACAAGTCTAAAGGATTTCTTTGTTACTTCTGTTGCACTTATTTGCACCGTGTCGATAATATATTCTCTTTTCTTTATAGTCTGTGGCAGGTCTCATTCTTACGATATTAAAACAAGTGTTATTGATGACCTTATTGAGGGTAGCGTATCTCTTGAGGATGACACAAATTTCAGAATAGATACCTATGACGGTATTGACAATACCGGTATGTTTTTAGAGCTTCCTTCAATTAATGCCTTCCATTCAATAGTACCTGCTTCTGTTACGGGTTTTTATACCTATATCGGGGTTGAACGGACTGTCGGCAGTCGTGCGGGTACAGAGGTTCCGGCCATTCGTTCTTTGCTTTCGGTTAAATACTTGTTAAACCGTACCGATGGGGAAAGCTTTACAAACAGCGAAGGTCAGCCTAAAATGCCGGGATACAGTTATCTAAAGACATCAAACGGCTATTATATATACACCAATGACAATTATGTGCCTTACGGATTTTCGTATAAATATTATGTAACAAGTGAATATATGGCTGACCTTTCGGGTGATGAACGAAGCAGAATGATGTTAAAGGCCATATTGCTTGACCAAGACCAAATTGAAAAATACAGTGATTGTCTTACCAATATAGAGGATTTGGAAAATAACCCACAAAATAATACCGATGCGGATATAAACGAAACAACCCTTTTGTTTACTGATGACGAAATGCAAAAGGACTGTGAGAATTTAAGCAAAACAAGTGCAAAACAGTTTGATATTTCAAATGGTAGTTTCACCGCCACCGTTGAACGGGAAGAAAAATCCCTGGTATTCTTCTCGGTGCCGTACGATGAGGGTTGGAGTGCGACTGTAAACGGCAGCCCGGTAACAATTGAAAAGGCAAATAAAGGCTTTATGGCTGTTTTGGTTCCTTCGGGAACAAGTGAAATTAAGTTCACTTACAAAACTCCCGGATTGAATTACGGCATTTATATTTCTTTAGGCGGACTTTGTATCTTCATTATTTATTATCTTATTGCTTCTTCTATTGTTAAACGCAATAGCGGAAATACGGAATATCCCGAGGGGACAAAACTTATTGATAAGTGGCACAAAGAAGAAATTGCCGAAACCGAATTTAATTTTGAAGATGTTTTCGAGGATACCTATGAGGAAATGGACAATGAGAAAATACCCGACCATAGTGAAATTAAATCGGTGTTTGATGATGAAATTTCTCAAAATATTACAAATAACGGTTTTTCCATAAATACCGATTTATTTGATGAATAAAATAGTGTAAAGAAAAAAACTTGACAGAGTGGCTTGTTTGTGATATACTAACAAGGCTGTAAAGATAAAAACTTTACAAAGAGGTGGAATTATGTCGGAAAAGGATTTGTTCGTAGGTGCATTAAACGACATTTACGGCGAGTTTTTAAACCATAAGCAACGCCGCGTAATTTCAGCTTATTTTGATGAGGATTTGTCTCTTGGAGAAATTGCCGAGAACGAGGGCATAACAAGACAGGCTGTGCTGGATTTAATTAAGCGCACCTCGGCAAAGCTTTATGAGTGGGAAGATAAGTGCGGTTATTATAATAAAATTTCCGTACTGAGAAAACTCGGCGGCGAAGTAAAAAACGGCAATTCGGATTTGCTTCCGAAACTTATAGATTTTATTGATAATTTTTAAGGACGGTGAGATTTAGTGGCTTTTGATAATCTTTCGGATAAATTAAGCGGTGTATTTAAAAAATTGAAAAATCGCGGTAAATTAAGCGAAAGTGATATTAAAGAGGCAATGCGAGAGGTGCGTTTAGCGCTTTTGGAAGCCGATGTAAACTATAAAGTCGCAAAGGATTTCACCAACTCGGTTAGCGAAAAATGTATCGGAGAAAAAGTTTTTGAAAGTCTTACACCGGCTCAAACGGTAATTAAGATTGTAAGAGAAGAACTTACTAATCTAATGGGTACAAGTCAGGCAAGACTTAAAACCGCTTCGAAAATACCGACTATTATTATGATGTGCGGTTTGCAGGGTTCAGGTAAAACTACCCATAGCGCAAAACTTGCAAAGTTTTTAAAGTCAAACGGCCATAGACCTATGCTTGTGGCAGGAGATATATATAGACCTGCCGCAATTGAGCAGTTAAAGGTTGTGGGTGGTCAAGTTGGCGTACCCGTATTTGAAAAAGGCACTCAAAAGCCGGAAAAGACTATTGTTGAAGCTGTTTCTTATGCAAGAGATTACGGCCACGACTATGTTATTTTAGATACTGCCGGTAGACTTCATGTTGATACCGAGCTTATGGATGAGCTTATCCGTATAACAAAGGCAGTCGAAATTGATAATATTCTGTTGGTAGTTGACTCCATGGTGGGTCAAGATGCAGTTAATATCGCCAAGGCATTTAACGATATTCTTGAAATAGACGGCGTTATACTGACAAAGCTTGACGGTGATACCCGTGGCGGTGCGGCACTTTCGGTTAGAGCTGTTACGGGAAAGCCGATTATGTTTGCCGGTGTCGGAGAAAAGCTTGATGCTTTGGAGGAGTTCCATCCTGATAGAATGGCGACAAGAATTCTCGGTATGGGTGATATGCTTTCGCTTATTGAAAGAGTGGAAGGTGAACTTGACGAGAAGAAAGCCGAAGAAGCCGCAAAGCGTTTGCAGGAAAATAAGTTTGACCTAAATGATTTGCTTGACCAGTTCCAACAAATTAAGAAAATGGGCAGTCTAAAAAGTTTGCTATCAATGATTCCGGGAATGGAAAAGCAACTGAGAGATGTTGATGTTGATGATAGACAAATGCTTCGGATTGAGGCAATAATCAAGTCTATGACAAAAAAAGAAAAGGCAAAGCCCGACATCATTAATGCTTCAAGAAAGCGTAGAATTGCCGCAGGATGCGGTCAATCGGTTGAAGAGGTTAATAGATTGCTTAAGCAGTATGAACAGATGAAAAAAATGTTTAAGCAAATGAATTCAAAAGGACAAAAGCGCAAAATGATGCGTGGCATGGGCGGATTTAATCCAAAGGATTTCGGTTTATAAGGATTTTTCCTTTTAAATATCAGTTTATTTATGGAGGTGTATTTTAGATGGCAGTAAAGATTAGACTTCGCAGACTCGGTGCAAAAAGAGCTCCTTTCTATCGTGTAGTTGTTGCTGATTCAAGATATCCGCGTAACGGTCGTTTTATCGAAGAAATCGGTACTTATGACCCTACAAAGGACCCGGCTGTTGTTTCTATTGACGGCGATAAGGCAAAGCAGTGGATAAAGAACGGTGCACAACCTACCGACACAGTAAAAGCATTGCTTAAGAAAAACGGAATTATTGAGTAATTGTTAATCAAATGATGAAATACAAAGCGCTTTGCTATTTTGTATTAATTTCCGGTTTTTGAAAGATAGGTGAATCAAATGAAAGAATTATTAATAGCTATTGCTTCCGGTTTAGTTGAGGCTCCTGATGCAGTTAATGTTACTGTTGACGAACCGAACGAAGAGGGCGTTATCGTATATCACCTTAATGTTGCTGAAGGCGACATGGGTAGAGTAATCGGTAAGGAAGGCCGTATTGCTAAGGCAATCCGTACTGTAATGCGTGCTGCTGCTGCTCGTGCTAACCAGAAAATCATGGTTGAAATTGATTAATTCTAAATGCCCCCATAATTGGGGGCGTTTGTATATTAGAAATAATTTTAGGAGAAGCTTTATGATTAAGGAATATTTAGAAGTTGGAAAAGTTGTGGGTACTCACGGTGTTCGTGGCGGACTTCGTATGCAACCCTGGTCTGATGACTCCTCTTTTTTAGAGAAAGCAAAATTCGTTTACACCGGTGATAAAGTTGCTGTTAAAATTATTTCTGCTAAGGCACACGGAAATGTTACCCTTTTGTTTCTTGAGGGAATAGATAGCATAGAAAAAGCCGAGACTTTGAGAAATAAAATACTTTTGGTTAAAAGAAGTGAAATGTCTATTCCGCAGGGAAGATATTTTATTGACGAAATAATCGGAAGCAAGGTTTTCGATGCCGATAGTAACGAACTTTTAGGAACTTTAAGTGATGTTTCCCAAACCGGGGCTAATGATGTTTGGCATATAAAGAAAGAGGAAAAAGAGTATTTAGTTCCGGCTATTGAAAGTGTTATTGAAAATGTTGATGTAGAAAAAGAGGTAATCACTATTCGTCCTATGGGAGGAATTTTTGATGAGGATTGACATTATGACGCTTTTCCCCGAGATGTGCGAAGCGGTACTCGGAGAAAGTATTATAGGTAGAGCAAGAAAAGCCGAAAAGGTCAAGGTTGTATGCACAAATATACGGGATTATTCCGGGAATAAACATAATAAGGTTGATGATTCGCCCTACGGTGGCGGAATGGGTATGATAATGTCCGCACAGCCTATATATGATTGCTATAAAAGTTTGTATAATGAGGAAAACGAAGAAAAACCCCATTTGATTTATATGTCCCCAAAAGGTGAAAATTTAACCCAAAAGAGAGTCGTTGAATTGTCAAAACTTGATAGAGTGGTAATTTTGTGCGGACATTATGAGGGCATTGACGAGAGAGTAATAGAGGAAATCGTGGAT
The DNA here is from genome assembly GCA_002315765.1 of Ruminococcaceae bacterium UBA1734. Lineage (GTDB taxonomy): Bacteria > Bacillota > Clostridia > Oscillospirales > Acutalibacteraceae > UBA737. Next base: position 1,093 of record DCIE01000012.1, on the reverse strand, counting down.
GAGGAAATTTCAATCGGTGATTATGTTTTGACCGGCGGAGAATTGCCCGCACTTGTTCTTGCCGATTCAATTTGCAGAATGTTACCGGGAGTTTTATCCGATGATTTGTGTTTTGAAGAAGAAAGCCATTTTTCAGGACTTCTTGAGCACCCTCAATATACAAGACCGGCATCGTGGAAGGATAGGGAAGTTCCTGCGGTTTTGCTGTCAGGCAACCACGCCGAGATAGAAAAATGGAAAAGAAAGCAATCGCTTCTAATCACAAAAAACCGAAGACCGGAAATGTTTGGGAAAATCAAACTTGACAAAAAAGACATAAAACTCCTAAATGACGATTAGTGCATATAAAATGTTGTAAATATGACCAAATTTGACAATGGTTAAACCGTAAAACTTGGATAAACATTAGAACTTATGTACAAAATATTGACGATTCAATAAAATGTGTTATAATGTTACTGTTAATTGGACTTACAAACTTCTATGAGGAGAATTAATTATGTATGTTAAAGATGTAACCATTCAAAATCAAGTTGGTCTTCATGCTCGTCCGGCTACTTTTTTTATCCAAAAAGCCAATGAATTCAAATCCTCTATTTGGGTTGAAAAAGACGAGCGTAAGGTGAATGCCAAGAGCCTTTTGGGTGTTCTTTCTCTTGGTATTATCGGTGGTACTACAATAAAGATTATTGCAGACGGAAATGACGAAAAGGAAGCAATAGATGAATTAGTAGCACTTGTAGACTCAGGATTTGCTGATTAAAATAAAAAACCTATGTTGATTTCAACATAGGCAAATATCCGGGTGTGGCGCAGTTGGTAGCGCGCTTGACTGGGGGTCAAGAGGCCGTGGGTTCAAGTCCCGTCACTCGGACCATCGAAAGACCGCATGAACAGTAGGTTTGTGCGGTCTTTCAGTTTTTTGTCAGGTATAAAAAATGCCGAGTTCTACCTAAAGTTCTACCTAAATTCCAAGCATAGGTATCTGATGATTATCCTATTAGTCCCGAAATGGCATCGGCAATCTTCCTCTTTCTGCCGTCATCAAGATGACCGTAAATGTCAGCTGTTGTGAATATCAAATATCCTCACT
>DCIE01000065.1:372-4931 GCA_002315765.1 Ruminococcaceae bacterium UBA1734 | reverse complement strand
ATATTCAATCGCTAAAGCGGTCCCCTCCTACTTGGGGAAGGCTTGTAGGCTGCAGCCTCGGGATGTGCCGGATATTACGAAAAAGCGGTTTGTCGGGGACACCAAACCCTATGATATAAGCCTTTAGTGTAATCCGATAAGGAAAGATGTGAACATTCATAAGAAAAATTCTAAACAGCACTTCCCATTTAAGCAAGCTATATTGGGAAGCTTAATTGTAATCCGATAAGGAAAATTGTGAACATTCATAAGAAATATTCTAAACTGTACAGAAGAATAATGATAAAAAAGGATGTAAAACCGAGGGGTTTTACATCCTAAATAATGAAATATTAAAAATTATTTAACTTTAATCTTTTTAACGCCACTTGCAGCCGAAGCCTTTCCGTAGGCATTAACAGCAACAACTTTTACATAAGTATATTTCTTAGAAGCAAGTTTATTAATGGTGTAGGTCTTTTTGGTTGTAGTTGTAACCTTGGTCCACTTTTTGCCGTTTGTTGATTTGTAAACAACATACTTTGAAGCACCGGTAACAGCCTTCCAAGAAGCGGTTGCAGTAGCTTTCTTTGTGGATTTAAGGGTTATTGCAGGAGCGGCAGTAAGAGTACCTGTTTTAAGAACGGCACTTGCAAGGCTGCAAGCAATTTTTTTACTGTCAAGGGCAGTTACTCTGTACTGATATTTTGCACCTGTTTTAAGAGAAGAAACGGTAAGAGTGTTTGCGGAAACAGTCTTTACTGCTTTCCAAGTCTTTCCGTTTGCGGAAGACTCAACCTTGTAATATTTAGCACCGGAAACATTTTTCCAAGAAAGTTTAATAGCATTCTTAGAAACAGAAGCAGCCTTAAGTCCGGTTACAGGAGAAAGAGCCTTGATTGTAAGAATAGCATCATCATAGGTGTAGTAATCGTTAATAAAGTGTACTTTAATCTTAATGTTTGAGCCGGATTTTGTGTATGAAACCTTGTAATCGGTGTTATTAATCATATTGCCGTATCCGCCGTTAATTTGAGAACCGATAACTCTAACGGAAGGAGTATTGCTTCCCTTTGAAACAAAGTATGTAAAGCTTAAGTCGTAGAAAACATAAAAATTAGTATTCGCAGAGGTAATGGTTGTGTTGTATGTATTTCCATCTTTAGTTTGGCTGAATTTAGCGATAGCGCCGGTGGAAGCAAATGTGTAGTTTTTAACGCTGTCGGCTTTGCCGCCCTTTGTAGATGTTTCGGAAGCAAGTCTGCCCTTGCTGTCGTATTTATAAGTGTAAGTAGTGGTGGTTCCTTCGGCGGTAGTAACTTTCTTTGTTACATTTCCGCTTTTGTCATAGGCATAGGTTGAAACTTGAGTTGCACATACCTCTTTTTGGTAAGTGTCAGTGTAGTTTTCTTTTGTAACAAGTCCGGAAGCATTATAAGTGTATAGTGTTGTTCTTATGCGGCTTCCCGAATCAATTACATACTTTGTAAGAAGACCTTTTGTGTTGTATGTATAGGTTATAACCTCTTTGCTGGTTGAACCTGCGTAAGTGGTAATTTGTTTAAGGGGTTGATTTTTGGAATTATAGGTGTATGTTGATGTTGTAGTTGTCGGGCTGCTATCAGGTAATGCTTCTGTTTTTATTGTTTTTGTAAGATTTAACTTCTTGTCGTATGTGTATGCGGTCGTAGCTGTAAAACTATAATCGCTTGAAGTGTATTTAAAAACAGATTTGGCAAGGGTGCCGTTTTTGTTATAGCTTCTTGTTGTGGTTTCGGTGTATGTGTTTTTGCCGTTTTCGGTATTGGTAAGAACTTCGCTTGTACAAAGGTATCCGGAATACTTGTAAACAATTGTGGAAGAACGCACATTGTCGCCTGTTTTTTGTGAGAAAACAACCTTTGTAAGTCTTGAAGCGGAATCGTAGGTGTACTGTGTAACAGAACCAAAATTTTTGTTTTCGGTTTTTGTGATGGCATAGGTGCCAAGCGAAAGAGCATTTGTTTCAGCCGCAAGGGTGGAAATAGAGGCGGAAGCAATGGTAGCAACAGCCAAAGCAGCCGCAATAATGGATTTTAATGTTTTTTTCATAATTTTTTCTCCTATAATAAGATTTTCCGAAAACGAAGGTGAAAATTTCTTCAAAATCGGAATGCGGAATTTTGTTGCCAAAATATCCCTAAACATATTATACCAAGTGTTTTAAAAATTGCAAGATATAAAAGAAAAAAACACACCTTTTTTATTTTATCGGAATATATTTTTGAAAAGTCATTCGCATCCATTTTTACCGAGTATATTTTCCATCAAAGCCTTCTCCGGTGGGAGAAAGCAAAACAATACAATTTCCCCAAAAAGCCTTCTCCGGTTGGAGAAGGCAAATATGAAATTAGATATATTCCACTGCTAAAGCGGTCCCCTCCTACTTGGGGAAGGCTTGTAGGCTGCAGCCTCGGGATGTGCCGGATGTTGCAAAAAACGGTTTGTCGGGGACACCAAACCCTATGATATAAGCCTTTGGTGTAACCCGATAAGGAAAAATGTGAACATCCATAAGAAATATTCTAAACAGTACAGAAGAATAATAATAAAAATATGTCGGTGAATGTCGCAAATGCGGGAGGTAGAATATGTGAAAAAGAAGGAGTGAAATTCTATGAAAACAGAACACAACAGTTTTATAATGTATAAGGATTGGGGTGGTTTATTGAATATTTTGGACACAAACCAAAAAGGCAGACTGCTTGAGGCGATATTTTTGTTCCAAACCCAAGGGGAAAAGACCAGCTTTGATGATGATAAAATTCTTTCGGGTGTTATATCTTTTTTTATGTCTGCGTTTGAGAAAGACAACGAAAAGTATGAAAAAAGATGCGAGAAAAATCGAAATAACGGAAAATTAAGTCATAAATCTACCGAACGCTACCAATCGGTACCGAAAGAAAATTCTCGGTACCCTAATGATAATGACAATGACAATGATAATGACAATGATAATAAGAATGATAACGAAAATGTAAATGAGAAGGATAGCGATAATTTTTCGCCCCACGAAAAAATTATCGCAAATGAGAATGATAATAAAAATAAAATGGGAACGAAAAAGAAAAAGCAAAGAGAAAAAGAAAGCAAAATAGAACCGGACGCTTACGACAAGTTTGGCTTTTTGGAGAACGCCCAACTTGCCGAAACGCTAAACGCACTTGCAAACAAAAAGTGCGATGACAAAAGCACCGCACCTAATTCAGGTTAAAAAATTAATTTTGTAAAGTTTTCTTAATCGTCAAAACAACTCTTGCATAATTCCAGCGCAGCGGCTATAACTCCGTCCATATCGTAGTATTTGTAGGCGCCTAATCTGCCGCCGAATAAAATGTTTTTCTCTTTGTCCGCTAATTCTTTATAACGGGAATAAAGAGCCGAATTTTTCTCATCGTTTATGGGATAATAGGGTTCATCTCCGGGTTTCCACTCGGCGCTGTATTCACGGCTGATAATAGTTTTGTCAAGGTCGTTGCCGTTTTCGTCTTTACCGAATTCAAACCATTTGTGTTCGATAATTCGGGTATAAGGAGTTTCCCTGTCGGTGTAATTTACAGCGGCATTTCCCTGAAAATTCGGAGTATCCAAAATCTCATTTTCAAATCTTACCGAACGGTACTCAAGATTTCCGTAGCAGTAATTATAAAATGCATCTATTGCACCGGTATATAATACGGTGTCGGCAAGGTTATCGTACTCTTCTTTTTTCTCCAAATAGTTTTCCGAAAGCCTAACTTCAATGCCGGTTAAAAGATTTTCCACCATTTTCGTATATCCGCCTATGGGGATACCTTGATATAACGCATTAAAATAGTTGTTGTCGAAAGTCAGTCTAACGGGTAAACGCTTGATAATAAAGGGTGGCAATTCCCTGCAATCCCGTCCCCATTGCTTTTCGGTGTATCCCTTTATTAACTTTTCGTAAATGTCCCTGCCCACAAGAGAAATAGCCTGTTCTTCCAGATTTTGCGGCTCTCGGGTTATTTCTTTGCGTTGTTTGCGGATGATATCCTGCGCTTCCTTTGGAGTGGTAACATTCCACATTTTATTGAAGGTGTACATATTAAAAGGAAGGGAATATAATTCCCCCTTATAATTAGCAACGGGAGAGTTGGTGAAACGGTTAAAGGTGGCAAAATTGCCTATATAATCCCATACTTCTTTGTTGTTGGTATGAAAAATATGGGCACCGTACTTGTGAAAATTGATGCCTTCGATTTTTTCGGTATAAACATTTCCGGCGATATGGTCTCTTTTGTCGATAACCAATACTTTTTTACCGTGTGCCTTTGCCTGTTGTGCAAAGACCGCACCGAATAAACCGGCACCTACAACTAAATAATCATATTTCATTTATCAAAATCCCTTTTAATTATGTTGTTTTTTTATAATATTTTATAACCTTAATCAAAAAATATTTACAAAAACAGTTTAAAGCATACCGGAATGAAAGTCAATAAAAATATGTGCCACATCGCTGTCAAACTTTTGCAGGATTTTGAATAAAACGCATATTTCCAAAGCCTTCTCCGGTTGGA
>DCIE01000065.1:0-207 GCA_002315765.1 Ruminococcaceae bacterium UBA1734 | reverse complement strand
AGCGGTTCCCACTTGGGGAAGGCTTATGTTTTCGGAGGACACAAAAGACATCCGCTACGAAAAAAATATATAAATTGGGTTGCCTAAGTTTATATAAATCCGGTTGCCTAAGTTTGTAAATCAGTTTGCTTTAAGCATAGGGTATTAAAAAACTCCCTTCCTAACAAAAATCAGGAAGAGAGTCTTATTATTTATTTTGTTGTTACG
>DCIE01000009.1 GCA_002315765.1 Ruminococcaceae bacterium UBA1734 | reverse complement strand
AAGGTGCAAATGTAAATGAGGATTTGAAGCATAGTCGAAGCGACAACATAAAAGAGTTTGCCCGTGGCGATGTTTTAATTCGTGTTGGCGAAAATGATTATTCTGCACAGGTTATTATCGGGTTCACTAACAGTCAAAATATGGTTTTGTATGATGTGGTTGATTTTGAAAAAACTGATTTTGAACTAAAAAGAAAGACACCTCGTTCGGCTATGCAAAATGCAGGAAGCCAAAGAAATGAGATGTCTTCTACTAATAGTATATCCACTTCCACAGAAAAAAGCAACAAAAACTTTTCGGAAGATGATTCCAAATTTAATGACGATACTCGCTATTCCTCCAGGCTGATGGAGCAGATACGGTATAAATTTCTAATTTTTCCAATTTATTACGGTAAGTCCCGCCAAGCAAATTATAACACCTAAAAATTTATTAAATGTTATCGCTTCCTTAAAGAAGAGGTAACCGACAACAATAAGTATTATCGCAAGAAAGGCGCTTTGGACTATTGATGCCATACTGACTTGCCATCCGGCTTTGTAACAAAATATAAATCCAACCTCTAAGCCGATAATTACAACACCCATAATTATTGTTGCCCAATTTAGTTTTTGGTATTCAACTAAAATGTTATGACCGCTTTTTCCTAAAACAAAGTACAAAACAACACAAATCGCCGCAGCAATAAGATATGTAATAGATAGGGAAGCGAAGGGGTCAACATTGTCGGGTAAAGATTTAGCGCAGATATGATAAATAACATTAGATAAAACAACCAAGCCGATTGGCCAAATATAAGCAAACATTTTATTACCTCCGAAAAATATAGGCTTGAATGTCGTTAGGTGCCCACCCGTTTTATAAACTATGTATAAAAGTGTTTTTTCGCATAATTTCAGAGTTTACGCAAAATTCGGAACATATCTTTTTGAATACGATTGTGATGCGTTATTCTTTATGCTATGATTTTACGGCAATTCCGAATACAGAATTTTTCCTGCCTGACTACGCGGTATTGAATGGGTGGTAACTACCTTGAATACCATCGGGGGCAAACCGGTTTTCCTGCTGATATAATCAACAATCTCCGAATGATTTTCCGATGTCGTGTAGATACACATACTGTCATCTTCACCGACACAAGCGACTTCATAGCCGTTTTCATTCAATAGTTCCTCTGCTTCCGCAAGATTTATCCGATTTCCGAGTATTTTGATAAATCTGTTTTTTCGACCGACAATATAGTAAAATCCGTCGGAATCTCTTTTTGCCAGATCGCCGGTTTCAAGTCGGCCGTGCAGTTCGTTGCCTTTGCCGAGTTCCTCCCGATTTTGTGCATATCCCTGCATTACATTCGGACCGTAGTATATAAGTTCACCGACTCGGTCGTTTTCTGAAATGACATTGCCGTCGGTATCAATCAATTCAAATCTGCCACCGGGAATGGCAATGCCGATGCTTCCTGCCTTTTCTGCCGCCACTTCTGCGGGAACATAACTCATTCTTGCCGTAGCTTCGGTTGCACCGTACATAACGATAAATTTCTTTCCCTTATCAAGCATTTCTTTGCCGAACCGTTCATGCAGTTCTTTTCCGATGTTTCCGCCTGCCTGCGTGATATAGCGTAGAGACGGCAAATCCATTTGAAGAAAATGCAGCATATCCAGCATACTGTAAAGATAGGGAATGGCACCGAATGTGGTTGCACCTGTTTTTTTGAAAAGACTCCAAAATCTAATGTCAAAGAATGTTTTTTCGGTTACGATTATGCCGGCACCTGCCATAAGATGTGTCTGTATGATGGAAAGACCATAGACATAACTCATAGGAAGGGTTGTAATGGCCCTGTCTTTTTTTTGAATGCCGAGAAATTCAACAATGGATTCCGTATTAGCCTGCAAATTCCGATAAGACAGTCGCACAAGCTTCGGACTGCCTGTACTTCCTGATGTGGTAACCAATACCGCCAGCTCATCATCTGTTTGCGGACGGTCGCTTCCGGTTGAAATCAGCTTATAACCGCCGTAGGAATAGATACTTTCTTCGTTTGAAAAGCTATTCGGACACCATATAAACTGTGGCTGATAGATATGCCTCAGATTTTCATATAGCGAATGGTCAATCGAAGGATTCAGAAGAACCGCAACAATCCGCTTTCTCAGAAAGGCAATATATCCGGCTATTGCGGCAATCCGATTTCGGCAAATTAGAAAAACGAACGACCTTTCCGGTATTTCTGCGGTTATACAGTCGGCGATTTCCGAAAGTTGTCTGTAACTGACCGTTTCCTGCTCGGAAATCAATGCGGTATTATCACCGTATTCCTCGGGAAAATTCCAAAAATTACGCATATAACACCCTCCTACTGCTGATATAAGAATTCAACAGTATTCCTCGTAAAGATATAACCGAGTGAAATCAAAACAAGAAGAAACAAAAGAATCCCCGAGCCGATATCCCATGCTTTTTTATATTTTCCGTCGGCAAAAAGACTAATTTTCTTTTTTATATACGGAATGACGGGGAAACAGCCGATAACACCGATGAGCAAAAATAATCCGTACATACGGCAATAGTAAAAAACAGCAGGTGAAAATGCCGCAAAACCGGTAAACATTGCCCGATAGAACAGCAGAGCGTCTTGAAACGAGCCGGTACTGATTAGCGGTACGGACAAAAACAAAAAGAAAAGCAAGCCCACTCGGCGGATAATCGTATTGCAACGTTTGCTTCCGATTTGCTTTATATATGGTTCTGCCAGCATAGTCGTACAGTTGGCTACTCCCCATAAAAGATAATTCAAATTCATTCCGTGCCATAGCGCCGTAATGAGCCATACGGAGGCGGTTACAAAAATATTTTGTACGGTTTTCACAATGGGCTTAGGAACGCTTTTTTGCCGTAAAAATTTCCGAAATCGGACAGACGGTCCGAGCATCACCGGATAATACACATACTCCGTAAACCAGACGCAAAGCGTGATGTGAAAGCGTCTCCAAAATTCCGCAACGGATGCGGAGATATACGGATAGTTGAAGTTCTCGGGTATGGAAAAGCCGAACACCTGTCCAAGACCGATTGCCATATCGGAATAACCCGAAAAATCAAAATAAAGATACACGAGATAAGATATGCACCCGAGCCATGCGTCCCCCGCGTATATATTTGTACCGGAAAAATCCGAGGACAATATCGCATTTACAATATAGGACAGTGTATCGGCAATGATGATTTTTTTGCATAAACCGACGGAGAATCTGCGGATGCCGTTTCCGACTGCATCAAATGATTCCTTTCTGTCAGAGAGCTGTCCCTCAAACTTTCGGTAGGAAATAATAGGACCTTGTAAAATCCTGAAAAACGCACTTGTATATAGTACCGTTTGCAAAAAACTGTCGGCAGAGTTAGACTGACCTCTGTAAATGTCCACGACATAGGAGACAGAGGAAAACACAAAAAAAGAAAATCCGATGGGGAGTGTTGTCTGAAAGGCGGAAAAATCCTTACCGAAAAGATGGGACAGGATACTTAAAACCACAGACAGTTTTCCGAAGAACAGCATAACGGTCAGGTTGGCGGCGACTGTAAGGAAAACCGCCGTCTTTCCGATTCGTGTTCCGTTTTTTTTGTATGCCATTTTGCCAAAACACCAAGTCAGAAAAATCATTCCCAGAAGGAGCAATACGAATATTGGTTCTCCCCATGTATAGAAGAAAAATCCGGCAAGGCAGAGAAAGAGGTTACGCAGTTGAAGACCTTTTTGGGCGGGAATCAAATAATAGATACCGATAACCGCCGGCAAAAACAGAAACAGAAACGGAGTTGATGTGATTTGCATGATGTTTAACTCCCTTCCTTCATTTCAAACGGAGACTGTTTTCATAACCTTCGATAGCGACATCCATACAGAGAAGCACGACATCCGGATTTGTCTGTTCAATATAGGAACGGATACTGCCGTCAAAGTATCTTGGGTCAATTATATCAAGATATTGCACCGTGTTTGCAAAATACGGACAGAACGAATCCGCAAAAGAGTGTTTGATTACAAGGACTCTTGTGCCATTCTGACAGTTATTATTTTCAATGCGTATGAGAGGCAAATCTCCGTACAGGAAAGCACTGTATGATGAATCGGCGGTATCGAGAAGGCTTTGGTCAATCAGCGTATCGGCAAAGCTACCCGTCTTGTTGATGCCGTTTCCAGGAATTTCAATATGAAAGTCGGTTTCCGTCTTTGGATATAAAACCTCCATCGCTTCCTTCCGTGCATCTCCGATTTTTCTCCCGTAGCTTCCGATAAAGCTGTTTGGATAAACGGCAAGTTCAAAATTGTCATTGGCAAGGGCACCTGTTTCGGTAGGGAGAGAAAGCATATCCGTCAAATATTCTGCGGTCTTTTGTGCCGTAAGAAATGCCGCATGTACATTCCAATGGTGGTCCGTTTGAAAGAACCATGAATAGAGGTCATCATTTTTTGCAAGTAGCAGATTTTTTGCTTCTATGTAGGTAATGTCATTTTTGTCCATAAATGCTTTGTATTCATCTATCGTTTGCGTATATCCGTGGGGAACACCTGTCGGAAATACCGTAACGCTGTCATCGGATTTATCCGGCGTTATCAGCGATACAAACGGAATGTCCTTCTCTTTAAGCCATGTGGAAAAATCAAGAATAGAGTTCCACGCTTCAAGTGAGGGACAGTATGTAAAACATTCCGCGAGATAACCGTTTGGCAGTTTGATAATCGCGTTTGAGCCGGTCATAACAATGTCCCCGCTTATGAAATAGGTAAGAGGGTTTATGAGTTTTTTCAGTGGGAATGACAGAGGGTTTAGCGCTGTCAAATAATGTTTGGTGCTGTCAATTACACGGTTTGCAAGATTTAGGTAGTTACCGGCAAATCCGAAATCGGCTATTTCGTCAGAAGGATTTTGCACATCCTCTGCAAAGGGGTACTGCTGTGAAAATGATACCATTTCGGTTTTGTCGCCGGTTTTTGTTTCGGTCGGTAGATGATTACTGATAAACAGCACAACGGACGCGATGCCGAAAAGCATCATCAGCCCTAAAAAGCAAACGGTATAAATCTTGTTTGCGATGCTTGATTTTTCTTTCATTTCAAATCCCCACAGGATTAACCGAGATGACGGAGAACCATCTGTTCGATGGCTTCTACGGAATGGAAGCAGTTGTTTTCGATATCCGCAAAGGTGATTTCAATACCGAATGCGTCATCTAACTCCGAAATCAGCTGAATCATCATAAGGGATTCAATCACATCTTCCTCCATCAACGCATCGGAGGAAAGGTCAATTCCCGGCACAAGCTGTGTCAGTATTTTTTCGATTTTTTCACGAAGATTCATATTATACATAAATTGCCTCCATATTATTTTATTACGGTTGTTTTTGTTTTTTTCGGAACATCGGATTTCGAAAAAAGTCAAAGGGCAAACGGAAGCCGATTAGATTTTCAAGTTCGTCCTTAACGCCATGTCCAACACACATCTGATAAAAAAACTCGCCGTTCGGATTGCCCTCAATGATACACCATCCTTTGTCCGTATGTGTAACATCCCAGCCGATATGACGGGTTGTCGGAAGTTGCTTAGCCGCACGGGTAAGCATATCCTTTAAGTCTTCCCAATCGGGCATTACCATTCCGCATATTTTTTGTCCCGTTACAGGATTTACATCGGAATCACCCGCCGCACTTTTTCCGTTTGTAACCACTTCGCCACTGTTAGCATCAATCAATGCGACATAACTGTAATCCTCACCGGATTTTTCTTTCCCGTCGCCGAATAACAACCGCAAACATGGGTAGAAAAAAAGAACCTTTCCATTGATATAGATTGTCGTAACACGCAAAAGAGACAGTTCATCGGGGTTAAGCTGTCGCATAAATGCAGACGGAATAATCTGTTCTTCCAGAATGAGCCGATGGTCGGATTTTCTATTGATTGCGTTACCGGAAATATCCGCCGCTTCTTTGCATAAGGCATCAAAGGTATCACGAAGAGTATTGCCACTGTAAACCAGACGATGTGCCCCTTGCGCAAGTTCCATATTGTTCGGTTTTACGAAAACCGCAGGATTTTTCTTTACAAACGAACAAAACAGGTCGTAATCCTTTTCGTCCGCAAGAAGCATCGCTTCCCGTTTGTAAAACGGTTTTAGCCTCGTGTATGCTTCGTATTTGTTATCAAGAATATGGTTATCTGCAACCTTGTTCAAAAAAGCCGTATAGAGGAAGCGACTTTCCCATGTGATATAGCCGATGCGTTCGCTATGGGACTTTTTCGCAAAATGATAGGTGCCGAATTCGAGAAGGCTTGTCCCATACATTTGCTGACAATATACGGAAGCGTACAGCATTGACAAAAGCATGGCTTTGTCTTCAAAAAAAGCACTGTATTTTTCCATATTTTTCCGAATGTAGTCATCGGAATATGCCGTGGGATTAGCAAGCATAAATCGGCGTCCCGATTCTGCCATTTCCTTATAGGTTTCAACAATTTCCAATGAATACATATAATTATCTTACCGTCGCTGAGAATGCGGTTCCTTTCTTTCGTGATTTTATGAAATACAGACAGCAGTTGATTACAGCAAATTGTCGGATATACAGAATGCAATCGCCGACAATGTAATTATCCAAATGCACATATTTTGCCGCCTTGTGGATTTTTCTTTCAGGAATACCTTTGCGCCGATAATCGGCACAATAGGATAAATGATAAACAAAATGCCTGTCCGCACTGCATCATAATATGATGCGAATATGTAAAGCTGGGAGGAAAGCAGTGCCGAAACAGCATAGCCGGCAGAACGGGCGGGATTGTTTTTCATCGGTATAAACAGTTTTTTTCTTTTGATACAAAGAAATACGAATAATATCAAGGCAGGAAAAATGACACAAAAATAGCTTGTCATGATATAATCAACTATACCGATGGTACCTTCGTCGATAATCAGTGTGGTGATGAGAGAATCAAGCGAATCAAGGAACAACGATATAAGCAAAATTAAGATGCCGACGAAATAACTGTGTCGATTTTTTTTGCGGACAGTACCGTCCGTTACGGTGTTCTTCCTTTCGGACAGTTCCGCGGACGGATACAGAAAAATGAAGGTCAGTACCAGAATGACAGGAATCAGCCGAAGAGGATGTAGCATTTCACGGACTGCCGGCAATTTTCCAAGGCATAGATTGATAAAAATGAGGCCGACAAAATATAAAACACCTGATGAGCTACTGATTGCTTCCGAAATGGACAACCGAATGAATTTCATACTCAAAAGGTAAAAAATCCAGTACAAGAAAAAGCAGAGTATATTGACAAGAATGAGCGGATGAAGGTGTAAAATCTGCCAAGGAGTCATTCCGCTTTCTCCAAAGCCGAATACATAAAGTGCAATGCTGATGACGAATGAAAGTGCGGAAACAATCACACATAATTCCATCGGTGTGTATGCGTTTCCCGCATTAATGCTTTTCTTTCCGAAAATATCCGTGACTGCATACAAAAACAATGACAGAGCGGCAAATACCAGCCACATGAAAAAATCCTTTCTATGACAGGGGACAGTATAAATATCTCCCGTTTTCTTCAAAAATCACTTTGTGGTTAATCTTTATCAGTTGATTTCCCATCGTATTGCTTCGCTGTTAGGCGTAGCCACGGTGCGAATACATACTAATACATATTACATTTTATCATAAATCCCTTTGCGATTCAAGAGCGGAATTTTTGGTAATTTCAAATATTTATCGACAATTTCGACCAATAAAAAGATTTTGTCGACTGAAACAAAAATAAAGTCGGCATCCGGTATCGTAGATACAAAATGTCAACTTTTCTTTGTTGTATAATAACTACCAAAAGGTACCGATTTAAGTAAAGTACCACTATTTAGTGCTGTTTCTTTTGCCCGTCAATTTGTATGGATTATCACTGTCTTTCAAGCTTCTTAAAAAACAGGAAATATGTCAGCAAAGCATCAATAATGAAATCATAAAACCGCAATCTGTCAAA
>DCIE01000024.1:34822-46048 GCA_002315765.1 Ruminococcaceae bacterium UBA1734 | reverse complement strand
ATATTGTTGGTATTACAGATGCGGAATTTGCCTACATTGCAAAGGAAACGGAATTATAAATGGAAATAGTTGTGCCTGATTATTATAAATCTTTTCATTGTATAGCGGATAAATGTAAACATACCTGTTGTGTCGGTTGGGAAATTGATATAGACGAGGAAAGTTTAACGAGATTTCTTAACAATCCCTATATCTCACCTTTTGTCCGAAATAATGAAAACCCTCAAATATGTCTTGATGACAATGAACGCTGTCCTTTTCTAAGAGAAGACGGACTTTGCAAAATGATAATAGAAAACGGCGAAGATTATCTTTGTGAAATATGCAAAGACCATCCGAGATTTAGAAATTTTTGGACGAATAGGACGGAAATAGGCTTAGGTCTTGTTTGTGAAGAGGCGGCAAGAATAATTTTAAGTAGGAAAACAAAAACGGAACTTGTTACTTTAGACGGAAAAGAAATAAAACAAAGCCTTCCCTATGATGAGCAATATTTATTTGATATCAGAAAACAAATGCTTGATAGTATAACCGAAACAGGCCCGAAGGCAAGGCTTAAAGAATATCTGATTTTTCGTCATATTCCCGATGCACTTTATGACGGGCTTTTAGAGGAAAGAATAAAATTTGTTGAGGATTCTTATAACGAAATATTATCCCTTTGGGAAAAAACCGACGGTTCATTGGGAAATATGATAGAATGTGTAAGAAAATGGTCCTATGATGTAGAATACGATGAGGATGAAATAGAAAAACGACTTAAAAAACAGGAGGGACAGTAATGTCTTTTGATTTTAAGAAAGAGTATAAAGAATATTATATGCCGAAAAACAAACCACAAATAGTAAATGTTCCCAAGGCAAATTATATTGCGGTTAGAGGAAAAGGAAATCCCAACGATGAGGGCGGAGATTACAAAAAGGCAATATCCGTGTTATACGCCGTGGCTTATACCTTGAAAATGAGTTATAAAACCGATTACAAAATAGAAGGTTTTTTTGATTATGTGGTACCGCCTCTTGAGGGATTTTGGTGGCAGGATGATATTGACGGTGTAGACTATAATAATAAGTCCTCATTTAACTGGATTTCCATTATTCGTTTGCCGGATTTCATAACCAAAGAAGACTTTGATTGGGCGGTTTTGACTGCAACGAAAAAGAAAAAAATCGATTGCTCTGCCGCCGAATTTTTAACGGTGGAAGAAGGTCTTTGTGTTCAAATTATGCATATAGGCCCCTTTGATAATGAACCTGAAACAGTAAAGATTATGGACGAATTTTTAGAGAAAAACGGTTATAAAAACGATTTCTCCGAAAATAGGCTTCACCACGAAATTTATATGTCCGATGCACGGAAGGTGCCAAGTGAAAAATGGAAGACGGTTATCAGACACCCAATTAAGAAAATATAACAATTTAAAGCTTTTGAATATAGATTTTACCTTGACATTTAGGGCATCTGTAAAGATAAGGCTTGTCTATAACCCTTGAATGTTTGTATCTTTTTGCGGTAAAATCACAGGAACGGCATTTAATTATGTATTTTGCTTTCTTTTCTATTTCGGAAATAGTGATTTCTTCAAATGTATCCCTGACTTTTATATTATAATCGGGAATGGATTGGTTGATTTTTTGTGCTAAAAGCTTCCATTTCCCCTTGTGAGCAAAGCAACCCTTAACGGTGTGCAATAATTCGTGAGCAATTACATTTTTTGCAATTTGGTCATCTAAATCATCTTGAAGTAAAAGTTGGGAAATATTAATTTCAAATGTGTTTAAACCGATTTTTTTGCATTGTCCCCATCTTTTCTTAGCTCTGGTGTTTACAGACCATTTTTCAACATTTCCAAAAGGAATATTCAGTTCTGTTAGGTCTTTGATTGTGTTGTTAATAAGAATTTCAAGGTTTTTCATAATGTAATCCTTTGATATGTATTGTATTAATTATAGAATAGGTTGATTTTGATGAAAATAATAGATATTTCTCAAGAAATTTTCAACTGCAAGGTTTTTCCGGGAGATAATTCACCGAAAAGAAATATAGTCAGCAGTATGGAAAAGGGCAGTATGTATAATTTAACGGAATTTTATATGTGTGCCCATAACGGAACCCATATTGATGCACCTTTCCATTTTTATAAGGAAGGAAAAACAGTTGATAAAATACCGCTTGAAAATTTTATCGGTAAATGTTTTGTAACATTTTTTACAGGTGATATTACCGAAGAAGATGCAAAAATTATTGTTGAAAAAGCCAAAAGCCAAGATAAAGACTCGGCAAAAAGAATTCTAATCGGCGGAAAAGCAGTTGTTACTCTTGAAGCGGCAAAGGCGTTTTCTAAAGAGGAACTTTTGTTAATCGGCAATGAGTCTCAAACGGTTGGCCCTGAAGACGCACCTGCAAAGGTACACTTGGAACTGTTAAAAAACGAGGTGGTTTTGCTGGAGGGTATTAGGCTAAATGGTGTGGAAGAAGGAGTTTATTTGCTTAATGCTCTGCCTATCAATTTAGGTGGAAGCGACGGAGCGCCGTGTAGAGCCGTGCTTATAAGTGAAAATTGAATTATAAATTAATCAGTGTAAAAAATTGTATCATTTCGGATATGCTTTGTCAATTAAGACATAAGATATTTAAAGTTAGAATTTCAGCAACAGCTTAACGGCTAAATAAATCTTGACAAAGATATGAGGGAAAATATATAATATATTTGTGTATTTGTATCCTTTTGTGAGGGTTAGTGTATGAACTTTTTAATTAAAGTGCGTAAGACGGTTATGCAGCTTATTAAGATTTTTATTGTATTGGCATTAACCGCAAGTTTTATAGATATATGGAACGAAAACTATGTAGAGGCATTGTTCAGTAATAAAGGTAACTATGTAGTTATTTTTTCATTTGTATTTTTGTTTTCGGTGTTTTCCTCCCTTTTCGGAGCCTTTAATATCGGAATTTACCGCACCCACGAAATTATATACAGCTTTTCGCTGTCGGTTTTTTTTACGGATATTATAATGTATCTTGAACTCAGCCTTATTGCAAGACGGTTAGTGGCGGCAGCTCCTATGATTTGGTGCCTTATTTATCAGGTTGTAGCCATTTTCGTTTGTTCTTTTTGTGCCAATACCATTTATTTTAAGTTGTATTCGCCTCGAAAAATAGTAGCTGTATTCAGTAACGATATTGAAGGTCAAAAGCTTATTTCAAAAATGGGTGCCATATCCCAAAGGTTTAAGATAGTATGCGGCATAAACACTAACTATTCCGATATGGATAACATTAAGGAACAAATTGACAAATATGAAGCGGTTGCTATATGTAATATAGATAAGCAAAAACAAAAGGAAATTATTTCTTATTGTTACCGTTCGAAAAAGCGAACCTATTTACTACCGGATATTTCCGATATAATATTAAATAACGGATATGAAATTCAAATAGGCGATACTCCGGTTATAATGAGCCGAAACAGAGGACTTACAAGCGAACAAGCCTTGGTTAAAAGGTTGTTTGATATTGTTTTTTCTATGACGGCTATTATTATTACACTTCCTATTATGATAGCTTGTGCAATTGCAATTAAGCTTGATGACGGAGGGCCGGTACTGTTTCATCAAAATAGGGTTACAAAAAACGGCAAGATATTTAATATAATAAAATTTCGTTCTATGATTTCTGATGCTGATAAAGACGGTGCAAAAAAAGCCGAAAACAAAGACCTCAGAATTACAAGAATAGGCAAAATAATAAGGACATTCAGAATTGACGAATTGCCCCAATTGTTTAATATTTTAAAGGGTGATATGTCGGTTGTAGGACCAAGACCTGAAAGAATAGAAAATGTGTTTGAATACACAAACAAATATCCCGAGTTTGATTTAAGACACAGAGTAAAAGCAGGACTTACGGGATATGCACAGATATACGGAAAATATAATACATCTCCAGGAGATAAGCTTAATATGGATTTAACCTATATCGAAACATATTCATTTTTAAAGGATATTAAGCTTATTATCTTGACATTTAAAATATTATTTATGAAGGAAAGCACAGAAGGTTTTGATTCTTCTGTTAATAAAAATATAAACAAAGGTGAAAACAATGGAATTTAATGCAACATTGGTTGTTTTGGCTGCCGGAATGGGAAGCCGTTTCGGAGGGCTTAAACAAATTGAGCCAATAGGTCCCGGCGGAGAGGCTTTGCTTGATTTTTCTATTCACGATGCGAAAAAAGCAGGATTTAATAAGGTTGTATTTATAATTAAAAAAGCAATCGAGAAAGAATTTAAAGAAACTGTCGGTAAGAGAATAGAGAAAATCATTGATGTGGAATATGCTTTTCAGGAGATAGATAAATTGCCTTGCGGTTTTGTTTGTCCTGCGGAAAGGGAAAAACCATGGGGAACAGGACATGCAATTTACTGTTGCCGAGATGCGGTAAAAACACCGTTTGCGGTTATTAATGCCGATGACTATTACGGTGCCGATGCTTATATACAAATGTACAATTTTCTTAAAAAGCAAAATGACGGATATTGTATGGTAGGCTTCAGACTTGCTAATACATTAACGGAAAACGGCTCGGTTTCAAGAGGTGTTTGTGAAATAAAGGACGGAAAATTAGTATCTGTAACCGAGAGAACAAAAATAGTTGACTGCAAATATACCGAGGACGATAAAACTTGGATATCCCTTCCGTCTGATACAGTAGTATCAATGAATATGTGGGGATTTACTCCTGATGTTTTCGGTTATTGTGAAGAATACTTGATTGATTTTCTAAAGGAAAAAATAAATGTTCCAAAATCGGAATACTATCTTCCAACGATTGTATCAAAGCTTATGGAAAAGGGAATTAAGACGGTTGAGGTTCTTGTTGCCGAAGATAAATGGTACGGTGTAACATACAAAGAAGATAAAGATGATGTTGTAAAAGCATTGTCGGAAAAAATAAAATCAGGCCAATACGATTTTTAAGGAGAATAGATATGAATAAGAAATTATTAGCAGGAATTATCGGTGGAGTAGCAGTTGTTGTGGCTGTGATTATTGTAATCCTTTCGCTAACGGGAACAATTAAGTTGAACACAAAAAATGCCGATAAAAAGGTTAATTCCGATGTTTCTTCCACAGTTGTTTCACAAAGCTCGGAAGACAATTCTTCAAACACACAAGATAATGCATCGGAAGGTGATTCGTCAAAAACAGGTGATGGTACTTCGAATGACGCAAATACTACCGATAGTAATTCAAATGTTGAAAATTCAGGAGAAAATAAGGGCGATAGTAATACCTCTAAGGTTTCGGGTAATAGCAGTACCGTAAATAAAAAGGTTGTTGTAAGCGATATCCCTGTATCTAAAAAGGAATCAAAAGTAACCGTTCCGATTTATATTGAAAACAACCCCGGAATAGTTGCCGCAATGCCGGTACTTACCTTTGACACTAATGCCTTTGAGTATGCCGATTGTATTGATGGAGATATTATTAAAGGCTTTTCCGGAAATTATTCCAATGGCAAGATAAAATGTGTTGCCGCTTTGGACGATGTATCTAAAAACACCACCGATACGGGTGTACTTGTTAATGTGGTGCTGACAATGAAAAAAGGAATAAAATCCGGAACTTACACAATAACATTAGACAAGGATTCACAATATGCTAATGCTAATGAAAAATTGGTAAATCCAACGATATCTGTCGGAAAGATTGTTGTAAAATAAGATTAACCTAATAATAGTAAAGAACACGGAAATGTTTGCGATTTTCGTGTTCTTTTTTTATCCTTTGTTTCATAATATTAAATAAAAGAATAAAGGAAGGCGATGAAAAATGTTTGTCAATAACGGTGAATATTATCCCGAAGGATGGAAAAGTGAGGGTAAACGGGACGGTTATACTGCTTTGGAACTGCTCAAAATGAAAGAAAACGGAACCATAGCAGAGGGAAGGGTTGTTATGTGCGACAGCCAACATAATATGACGGTTGATTTGGGGGCTATGAAAGGAATTATTCCCCGAAATGAGGGGGCAATCGGCATTGAGGAGGGGAAGACAAAAGATATTGCTTTGATTTCCCGAGTCGGCAGAAAGGTTTGTTTTGTTATTTCGGATTTTTGCTTTGACGATAAAGGAAAGCAATATGCCCTGCTTTCGAGAAAGACGGCACAGCAAAGATGCTTAAGGGAGTCGGTGAGCAAATTTGCTTTGGGGGATGTTGTTAAGGCGAGAATAACCCATCTTGAAAGTTTTGGTGCTTTTTGCGATATCGGTTGCGGAAATATTGCGTTGTTGCCAATTGATTTAATTTCGGTTTCGAGAATATCCCACCCGAGGGATAGGTTTTTCGTAGGACAAAACATTAGAGCTTTGGTACAAAATATAGATGATTTCGGCAGGATAACCCTCAGCCATAAAGAGCTTCTCGGCACTTGGGAAGAAAATGTGTCAATGTTTTCGGTGGGGCAAACCGTTTCGGGAATTGTGAGAAGTATAGAAGAATACGGTATTTTCGTCGAGCTTACACCCAATCTTGCAGGACTTGCCGAGCTTAAAGAGGGGGTAAATGTTGGGCAAACCGCAGGTGTATATATAAAAAGTATTAATCCCGAAAAAATGAAGGTTAAGCTTATTATTATTGATACATTCGATTCAAAACCAAACAAGGAATTTACATACTTTTTTAACCAAGACAGAATGGATAGTTTTTATTACTCTCCCAAAGAATCCGATAAACAGATAATTACCGAATTCATATAAATTAATTGATTATTAAAACACCTTCTTGGAAATACTATTATCAGTATTTTCGGAGGTGTTTTTTATGTATAATGGTAAGGTTATTATTTGCGGTGTGGACACGGGAAAGCTTCCTCTCTTAAAGGAAAAAGAAAAAGAAGAACTGATTAAAAGGGTGAAACAGGGCGATAATATGGCGAGAGAAAATTTGATTAACGGTAATTTGCGTCTTGTTTTAAGTGTTGTAAAGCGGTTTTCAAATAGAGGAGAGAACCCGGATGATTTGTTTCAGGTCGGATGTATTGGCCTTATTAAATCTATTGACAATTTTGATATTACCCAAAATGTTAAGTTTTCCACATATGCCGTACCTATGATAATCGGCGAAATACGAAGATATTTAAGAGATAATAACTCCGTAAAGGTGAGTAGGTCCGTAAAGGATACGGCATATAAGGCTATGCAGGCAAAAGAAAAACTTATTTCCCAAACCCAAAAGGAACCTACCGTATCACAAATTGCCCAAGAATTAGGACTTCCGAAGGAAGAAGTGGTTATGGCTCTTGAAAGTATAGTAGAGCCGGTGTCGTTATACGAACCGGTATATGCCGATGGGGGAGATACGGTTCATGTTCTTGACCAAGTGGGAGATAAAAATGACGATAATAATTGGCTATGTGAAATTTCAATGAGGGATGCAATTCAAAGATTGTCTATGAGAGAAAAGCATATTTTGTCATTGAGATTTATTAACGGCAAAACCCAAATGGAGGTATCAAAAGAAATCGGAATATCACAGGCACAGGTATCAAGGCTTGAAAAAATAGCCATTAATAAGATTAAAAGTTAAAAAAAGACATTTTTTTGCTAAAAACCATTGACAATGGGACAAAATAGTGTTATTATATGCGAGTATGTGAAATTATGTGTGATTTTATGTGCAAATATATTGTGAAAGGAGTAATGTAGAAGTGCCAACCTTTAACCAGTTAGTTCGCAGCGGTCGTGAAACTGTTGAGAAAAAGGCTAAGGCTCCTGCTCTTTTAAAGGGTTATAACTCAATGAAGAGAAGTCTTACCGACAACGATTCTCCACAGAAGCGTGGCGTTTGCACAGCTGTTAAGACCTCTACACCTAAGAAACCTAACTCTGCTCTTAGAAAAATCGCAAGAGTTCGTCTTTCCAACGGAATTGAAGTATCTGCTTATATTCCCGGAATAGGCCACAATTTGCAGGAGCACAGCGTTGTTCTTATTCGTGGCGGTCGTGTTAAGGACCTTCCTGGTGTGCGTTACCACATCGTAAGAGGTACCCTTGATACACAGGGTGTAGCCAACAGAATGCAGTCCCGTTCAAAATACGGTGCTAAGCGTCCAAAAGCAGGTGCGAAGTAATTCTTAATTTGAGAAGAAATCTCTGCTGCAAATTATTAAGCAGCGGCGTTTAATATATATGTATTACGCCTTTGCTTGGTAAAACGGGAGATTGTACTCGAGTACCTATGATATCATTATTATGAAGGAGGGAAGTAAAGTGCCAAGAAGAGGCTTTATTGCAAAACGTGATGTATTGCCGGATCCTATCTACAATTCTAAGAAGGTTACTCGTCTTATCAACAACATTATGCTTGACGGTAAGAAGGGTGTTGCCCAGAAGATAGTTTATGGTGCTTTCGACATCATTAGTGAAAAGACAGGAAAGGATCCTTTAGAGGTTTTTGATGCAGCTATGGAAAACATTATGCCACAGCTCGAGTGTAAGGCTGTCCGTAAGGGCGGTGCTACCTATCAGGTACCTTTTGAGGTTCGTCCCGAAAGAAAACAAACATTGGCTTTGCGTTGGTTAACAATGTTCAGCCGTCAGCGTAATGAACGCACAATGAAGGAGCGTCTTGCATCTGAAATTATGGATGCTACTAACGGCTTAGGTAATGCTGTTAAGAGACGCGAAGAAATGCATAGAACAGCAGAAGCAAACAAGGCTTTTGCTCACTACAGATGGTAATAATCTGTTGTTAATGACCGCTTAAGCGGATGGAGGATAATATGCCAAGAAAAGTATCTCTTGAAATGACAAGAAACATTGGTATTATGGCTCACATTGACGCAGGTAAAACTACCACTACTGAGCGTATCCTTTTCTACACCGGTATTAACCGTAAGTTAGGTGAAACTCATGACGGCGCGTCAACCATGGACTGGATGGAGCAGGAGAAGGAAAGAGGTATTACCATTACTTCCGCTGCTACTACTTGTTTCTGGAAAGACCATCGTATCAATATAATTGACACCCCGGGACACGTTGACTTCACCGTTGAAGTTCAGCGTTCACTCCGTGTACTTGACGGTTCTGTAACCGTTCTTTGTGCAAAAGGCGGTGTTGAACCACAGTCTGAAACCGTATGGCATCAGGCTAATGATTATAAGGTACCTCGTATGATATTCGTCAATAAGATGGATATTATGGGTGCTGACTTCTATCATGTTCTTGACATGATAAAGGAAAGATTTAATTGTAACGCAGTTCCGATTCAGTTGCCAATCGGTTCCGAAGATACCTTTAGAGGTATTGTAGACCTTTTGGAAAACAATGCCGAGATTTATTATGATGACCTCGGTAAGGATGTAAGGCGTGAGCCTATTCCGGAGGAAATGAAGGAATTGGCTGCAAAGTATCGTACAGCAATGATTGAGTCCATCGTTGAAATGGATGAAGAACTTATGGAAAAATACTTTGAGGGCGAAGAGCCTACCATCGAGCAGATGAAGAAGGTTATCCGTAAGGCTACCATCGCTAATGAGATGGTTCCTGTTTGCTGTGGTACAGCTTATAGAAATAAGGGTGTTCAGCCTTTACTTGATGCTATTGTTGACTTTATGCCGGCTCCGACTGATGTTGAAGCTATTAAGGGCGTAAATCCCGATACCGGCGAGGAGGAAGACAGACATTCTTCCGATGACGAGCCTTTCGCAGCTTTAGCATTTAAGATTGCTACCGACCCGTTCGTAGGTAAGATTTGCTTCTTCCGTGTATATTCGGGAACTGTTGATGCAGGTTCCGGTGTATATAACTCGGTTAAGCAGAACCGTGAACGCATGGGTAGAATTTTGCAGATGCATGCTAACAACAGAGAAGATATTGAGACTTGCTATGCAGGTGATATTGCCGCAGCCGTAGGTCTTAAGAACACTACAACCGGTGATACTCTTTGTGATGAAAAGCATCCTGTAATTCTTGAATCAATGAACTTCCCCGAGCCTGTTATTCGTGTTGCTATTGAGCCGAAGACAAAAGCAGGTCAGGAGAAGATGGGTATTGCTCTTGCAAAACTTGCAGAAGAAGACCCAACATTCCGTGCTTATACCGATGAGGAAACAGGCCAGACAATTATCGCCGGAATGGGCGAACTTCACCTTGAAATTATCGTTGACAGACTTCTTCGTGAGTTTAAGGTTGAAGCAAATGTCGGTGCTCCTCAGGTTGCATATAAGGAAAGCATTACAACAAAAGTTGACCATGAAACCAAGTATAAGCGTCAGTCCGGTGGTTCCGGTCAGTACGGTCATGTTAAGATTATTGTTGAGCCTAACGAGACCGGAAAGGGTTATGAGTTTATTAACTCGGTAACCGGCGGTTCCATTCCTAAGGAGTATATTCCTGCTGTTGACCAAGGTATCCAAGGTGCATTGCAGGCAGGCGTTTTGGCAGGATATCCTGTTGTTGATGTTAAGGTTACTCTTTATGACGGTTCTTATCATGAAGTTGACTCTTCCGAAATGGCATTTAAGATTGCCGGTTCTATGGCATTTAAAGAGGCTTGCCGTATAGCAAACCCTGCACTTCTTGAGCCTATAATGAAGGTTACTGTTATCGTTCCCGAAGATTATATGGGCGATGTTATCGGCGACCTTAACTCTCGCCGTGGTGAAATCCAGGGCTTTGAGGACCGTTCAGGTCTTAAGCAGATTAATGCAAGAGTACCGTTAGGCGATATGTTCGGTTACGCTACCGACCTTCGTTCCAAGACACAGGGACGCGGACAGTATGTAATGGAACCGGACGGATATAAGGAAGTTCCCAAGAGCATTGCAGAAAAAATTATCTCTGCAAGAGCTAAGAAAGACTAATTTATAAATTTTACTTGAAATTTCAAGTATTTTTTGGTAAACTAAACAATGTGATTAATTAACAAATTTTTAAGGAGGAAAATCACAATGGCAAAAGCAAAATTTGAACGTAATAAGCCACATGTTAACATTGGTACAATCGGTCACGTTGACCATGGTAAGACTACTCTTACCGCTGCAATCACAAAGTTCCTTTCATTAAAGGGATATGCACAGTTTGAGGACTATGCAAACATCGATAAGGCTCCTGAAGAGAGAGAGCGTGGTATTACAATTAATACCGCACACGTTGAGTATGAAACTGACAATCGTCACTATGCTCACGTTGACTGTCCGGGACACGCTGACTATGTTAAGA
>DCIE01000024.1:15944-34795 GCA_002315765.1 Ruminococcaceae bacterium UBA1734 | reverse complement strand
GCTCAGATGGACGGCGCTATCCTTGTTATCGCTGCTACTGACGGTCCTATGGCTCAGACTAAGGAACATCTTCTTCTTGCTCGTCAGGTTGGCGTTCCGTCAATCGTTGTATTCATGAACAAGTGTGATCAGGTTGATGACGCTGAGCTTCTTGAACTCGTAGAGATGGAAATCCGTGAGACTCTTGATAAGTATGAGTTCCCGGGCGATGATACTCCAATCATCAAGGGTTCTGCTCTTGTTGCTCTTGAGTGTGCATCTAACGACCCTGCTGATGCTGCATATGCTCCAATCAAGGAACTTATGGATGCTGTTGATAGCTACATCCCAACTCCTGACCGTAAGGCTGATATGCCATTCCTTATGCCTATCGAGGATGTTATGACAATTTCCGGTCGTGGTACAGTTGTTACCGGCCGTGTTGAGCGTGGTGTTCTTAACGCAGGTGATGAAGTTGAAATCATCGGTCTTACTGACGAAAGAAAGAAGACTGTTGTAACTTCTATGGAAATGTTCCGTAAGACTCTTGATTACTGTGAGGCTGGTGATAATGTTGGTGCATTGCTTCGTGGTGTAGGCCGTGAAGAAGTTGAGCGTGGTCAGGTTCTTTGTAAACCGGGCTCAATCAACCCACACACCAAGTTCCATGGTCAGGTTTATGTATTGACCAAGGATGAAGGCGGTCGTCATACTCCGTTCTTCAACAACTATCGTCCACAGTTCTATTTCAGAACTACTGATGTTACAGGCGTTGTAACTCTTCCTGCAGGTACAGAAATGTGCATGCCCGGCGATAATGTAGAGATGGATGTTGAACTCATCACTCCTATCGCTATTGAAGAAGGTCTTCGTTTCGCTATCCGTGAAGGCGGTCGTACCGTTGGTTCCGGTGTTGTAACAAAGGTTAACGCTTAATCTTTAATTAAGTAATTAAGGCTGCCGATTTTTTCGGTAGCCTTTTTTAGTGCAATATTTTTTAAATAATAAATAACCGTCAACAGCGTAAAAACTGTCGGCGGTTATCTTATTTCCTGTTCTAATTTTTTAAAATCATCTGTATCAAAAAATTCAGTTAAAGTAATTCCAAAACCATCACAAAGCATTTTTATTGTAACAACACCCGGGTTTTTGCTTTTACCGTACAGAATGTTTTTTAGTGAAGAAGGGGCAACACCTGATTCGGTTGCTAATTTATTGATGGTAATATGTTTTTCCTCGCATAATGTTAAGATTCTGTTTTTTACAGCATTATAAGTTCCCATTTTCTCACACCTCAACAATATTTTATATTATTATCATTGACAAAACAGGCTATATATGATACTATTAGGCTATAAATAGACTGTATCTTATAGAAACGGAGTTGGTAAACAAGTATTTTGGATGGTTCTCTTGCTTATGTACATAAATAGGTTTGTTATGCTACAGTAAAAAGGTTTTGCTTGTGTTTAATGAAAAAAATGGTATAATATAATTGCGACTTTGAATTTTTTAGGTTATTATGCATTGTATTGTGGTTTTTCATTTGTAATAAATTTTTGCATAATTAAATTTGAGTTCGATTGTTTTATACGGCGATAATATTGGTTGCATAGAAATTTAGTCAGGAGATATATTATGAAAAAATCTATTTGTTTTATATTAATTATTTCAATTTTAATTTGTGTAATTCCTTTAAATACATTTGCTGCAACAGACAACAAACTTATCAAAGAAATATTAGGAAATTCATCTTGGAGTGGAGAAGATTATAGTGATGAGTTTGAAATCAAAAACAAATCAGATATAAGTTTTTTATTTAAATCCAAATCAAAATTTGACATTTATCTTTATTCCATAGATGAATATTCTGATACAGAAGAAATAGCATATATTCCTGATGTCAAATCTTTAACTAAAAAAATGATACTTTCTAAAGGTAAATACGAAATTAAACTTTATCTTATCGATGCAGAAAAAATTGGTGAACCTAATGATTTTTCATTAATAATATATGATACAACTTTGTATAGTACGAATATTAAATTTAATGAAAGTAAAAAAATTTGTAGAGCCGGTTCAAAATTCACTTTAAAACCTGTGTGTTATCCAATAAATAGCACTCCAAAAAAAATATCATATTCAAGTTCAAATTCGAAAATTGCCACCGTAAACCAATCGGGCACAGTGATTGCAAAAGGATATGGCAAATCAGTAATAACGGCAGCTCTCGACAACGGAACTAAAGCGATATATACTGTTGTAGTTAATACAAAAAACATAATTAAGAATATTATTTTTAATTATTCATCTTTAGATTATAGCTATTTTCCATATGAGCATTACTATAATAATTACTTTAAATTGGATAAAACACAAACAATTAAATTTACATATAGTTCAGAAATTGTTTCCAATATTAAAATTTCTTCAGACGAACATGTAGTATTTAGCAAAGACAATGTCAAATCTTTTACAAAGACGATCACCTTGAAAAAAGGAGACTACAGTATTGAATTTTCGGCTCCAGTTCTAAGAGATAACTCATATGTTTTAGATAAAACTTTTTACTGCAATTTATTAATCCAAGATATCACTGTCAATTCTACTGTAATAAAAATCAATTCAAATAAAAAAATTTGTTCTGTTGGTTCAAAATTCGATATAAAACTAACATATTCTCCAAAAGGAAGCATACCTAAGAGCACTACTTTTTCTTCATCAAACAAAAAAGTTGCCACTGTTGATAAAAACGGAAAAGTAACTGCTAAAGGTTTAGGAAAATGCACAATTACGGCAAAACTTGATAATGGTAAAAAAGCAACTCTCACCGTTATCGTAAATAATAAAACTTTATATGTATTTAAAGGAAAATCGAGAAATGCCCCACTAATAAATGGAAAAACTAAATCCAAATGGAAATCAAGCAAAAAATCAATAGCAAAAGTTAATGCTCAAAAGTTTTATGGAGTTAAAAGCGGTAATATAAAATTTACAACCAAAGTGTCAGGAATAAATTACTCGTGTAATTTTTATGTTGTTGACTATAATTCTATGAAGAAAAAACTCATCAATACACTAAAAAGTGAATTGAACGACCCAAGATCACTTGTGATTTATAAAATAGTTAAAGATTACGATTCAAAAGGATATCCGTTTATAGTTTGTGATTATGGAGCAAAAAACTATTTTGGAGGAATGTCCAGAGGGTATTGCGAGGTAACAGCACAATATAATTTTAAAAATAAAAAAATATTCTATAAATACACTGATATTGACTAATGGAAAATATGTTGGTGTTTACCATACATAATTCTGCTAATAATTTATATTTTATTGTAAAAACTAACACCATAATTATTTATTGTTCGTTATAAAATATTAACAATAAATGTAAAACCGCCTACACGAAAAGTGCAGGCGGTTTTACATTTAAGGGGTTTGAGGAGAAATTTCCCGTTTCCGGGAAGTCCTAAGGGCTTGCGGCTTTCCCTTTCGGACAAGTATATGATAAAGGGTAAATATGTACAGGGTATGAATTGTTTTTTAATAAATTTTAAGAATATTGTAAACAAAAAAGGACAATAATATTTTTGCAGACGAAAAAATGTATTTTCAAAAAGGGTAAGGTGTAAAAAATGCAATATTCATATAATAAGAAAAAAGGCAACGGGACATTTTATTTAATTTTGGCGCTTTGTGTTTTGGCCGTATTAATTACGGTATTTATTGTAATAGGCAGTAATAACAGTAAAGAAATGAAAAACGGCGAAAATTCCCAAATAAATTCAATAAAAGAAGAAGTTTCTTCATATAGTAGTAATATGGTAAGCGGCGTGGAGTCCACTGTTTCCTCGGTGAAAGAAAAGATAACCGAACCTACCGAAAAGACCGAAAGCAATATTCCCTATGAAAGCAGTGAGAAATCAAAAAACTCTGATATTGTCAAGCAATCCTATGTTTTGCCCATAGAGGGGAATATAATAAAGGGCTTTAGCAATGAAGCCCTTCAGTATGATAAAACCTTCGGTGATATGAGAATTCACACCGGAATAGATATTGCCTGTGAGAAAAACACCCAGGTAAAGGCTGTAACCTCGGGAAAGGTACTTGATATTTTGGATACTGCCGACTACGGAAAGGTCATTACCATCGACCATAATAACGGAATAACGGTTAAGTATTGCGGTATGGGAAGTGTAGATGTAAAAAAAGACGAGGAAATAACCTCCGGCACTATAATCGGCACGGCAGATTCAGTACCCTGTGAATGTATGGATGAAAACCATATTCATATAGAGTGCTATAAGGACGGAGAATGTTTCTCGCCGCTTTCGGCTTTGGGATTTTAAGATTAATGCCCTCGAAATTTATCGATTAGGGGCAAAGATAAGGCGTACCGTAAATTTTTAATACGGTACGCCTTGTTGATTATTTTATATAGGCTTCCAAACGGTAAATAGGCTGGGATAAAGCCATAAATTTTTGTTCGTATTCGGTGATGATATTTTCGTCAGAGTCTTCAAAATCGGAATTATGAATATCAAAGGAAACATTTTTAAGAGCAAAACCGTTTTGGGAAAATTCTTCAATAGAAAACTCAAAAAAGTGCATATTGTCGGTCTTTTGGTGGATTTCCGCACCCTCTGTCATTATACGCTTGTAAATTTCCAAAAAGGAAGAATGGGTTAAACGGTGGGCCGCATATCTTTTCTTCGGAAAAGGGCAGGAGTGATTAAGAAAAATCATAGAAACAGAATTCGGCTTTAAATGTCTTTCCAAATACTCGGCGGAAACCTTTAAAAACCGTACATTTCCCAAGTTCTCTTTTTGTGCCGACTCACAAGCCGAAACAATAACATTGGAGTCCTTTTCCACGGCAAGTATATTTATTTCCGGGTGGGATTTAGCATATTCCACCGCAAATTTACCCTTGCCACAGCCGATTTCGAGGTATAAAGGCTGTGATTTTTCAAACCAATTATCAAAATCGATATAATCCTTGTCCTCTAATGCTGTATTGAAATTACGGTCTTCCGTTTGACTTATGTAAAGGTATTTTTCTACACCCTGAAGTCTTTCTTCAAGGTGCTTTTTCTTTCTCATTCTCATTTGCAAAAATCTTCCACTGTGTCTGATGCCTTAATCATAAAGTTGCCCTCAAACAATTCCACAACACCCATATCAACCTGCTTTGCAAGTTCAATATCAATGGGCATCTTCGCAAGTAATGGGATGCCGGTTTCCTTGCAAATGTCATCACTTCCGCCACCGAATACCGAAAATTCCTTTCCGCAGTCGGGACATTTAACATAACTCATATTTTCAACAATTCCGATAACCGGAATATTCATCATATTTGCCATATTAACAGCCTTTTTGACAATAAGTGATACTAAATCCTGAGGTGAGGTTACAACAACGGCACCGTCAAGCGGAATCATTTGGAAAACAGTCAACGGAACATCGCCGGTTCCGGGAGGGCAGTCAATAAACAAATAATCAAGGTCGCCCCAAACAACCTCTTGCCAAAATTGTTTAACAAGACCGGCGATTACGGGACCTCTCCAAATAACAGGAGCATCCGATTGCTCAAGCATCATATTAACCGAAATAACCTTAATACCGGTTTTTGTTTCGGCGGGTAAAATACCCAGCTCGTTTTGCATAGCCTTTGTTTTAATACCGAATGCCTTAGGAATTGAAGGACCGGTAATATCCGCATCAAGGATACCCACCTTATAGCCTTTTCGGCTCATCTCAACCGCAAGAGTAGAGGTTACGGTGGATTTTCCCACACCGCCTTTGCCGCTGACAACCGCAATAATATGCTTAATGTTGTTAAATTCGCCGGTAGGCTCAATTAAACTTTCTTTTTCTTTTGAACCGCAATTACTCGAACAAGTAGAGCAGTTTCCACTACATCCAGACATATTGATTATCTCCTAAAAAATTATTTTGTTACTAAAACTTTTTCTTTTGTTACGACATTCAAAGTCGACTTTTTTCTCTTTTTGCGACATAAATCGCCGATAAAAAATCCTAATGATACTATTCCCATATACACACCCAATATTAAAAATGACGGTAATAGATATAGGAAAGGAATTTTAATAAATCTATGGAATAAAGCGAGAATACTTATTCCCACATCATCAAAGGTGAAGAAATAATTTGAAATGGTGCAAAGCCCTGTAACTCTGAAAATATAATTTACACCGTGAATTACAAGTGCCAAAATAGAAAGGGTTGCAAAAATTCCCGGAAAATCCTTTAATTTCGGACGGTAGAAATCAAGTATCGCAAGGGAAATACCGGCAATTACAATTAAAAAGTGCGTTAGGTAAAATCCTATAACACGGGGCATAAACACCGGATATCCCACAAAACCCGCTTCGGGGAAAAAGAGTGCCATAGTAGCTCCGAGAGGTGCTAAAAAGAAGGCAAATCCCAGTATTGAACGCTTATTCAGCAAAACACCTATAGGAATTAAGAACATATTAATGTTGCAAAGCTGAAGAGGCAGTTCGTTAAACCAATTAAACCTTTCAAGCGGTGGGTCATAGGTTGTTAAAAACTGTTTGTCCATAGACAAAAAGATTTTGTAAACAAAAAATACTACAACCAACACACTGCAAAGAACGGTAATAAAAGTCTTTTTGACCTTTTCACTTTTATTTTTAAAAATAACCCAAATAAGAACAAGTGATAAAATACAGAGTAACCAACAAATGTAAAATACACCATTTCCCGGTTTAATCATTATATTTTCTAAAGTCTTCCCCATAATATTTTCCCCTTAAAATTAAAACTAAAACAAAAATTGCCGCCCCTAAAGCACATCCCGATATAACATCCGCAAAGGAATGTTGCTTTACAAAAACAGTAGACATACATATTAATACCATTGTAATAGCCGAAGCTATCCTAAGCGGTATTTTCTTGCGAAGCGGACCCGAAACAAATGTGGTTAAATGAACAACCAAAGCCTCGTAACAGTGGAGGCTCGGAAAGACATTTGCCGATGGGTTGTCGTTGGCATAAACAATACGGCATAAAAACAAAAGTATTCCATTTCCTTCCGCCGTAGGTCTGAAGTCAATGGCTGTCGGAAAAATAATAAAACCTATGCAACATAGTATCATACCCGAAAACATGGTAATGGCCTGTGTGGTAAAGGCTTTTTTGTTTTTAAAACAAACATATATCATAGGAATAGGAACATACAAATACCAAAATATGTAGGGTATAATAAAAATCGGCAAAAAAGGAATCTTGTCATCTAAAGGAATATGTACATAAAAATAATCGGTCGCAAAATACTTGCTTCCGAAGTATAACATTCCGACAATCAAAAATCCAAAAAACCAAAGCGCATTTAGGTGTTCTTTAATAAAACGAATAATGATAATCATCACCTAACAAAAATATAATAGAATTATAGCCAATTAATACACTTTTGTCAACTGTAAGGAGTTTACAAAAATGTAAAAAATTGATTTAGAGAATAAAAAAGACTGCAAACCATCCGAAAAGGATATGAAGGCAGTTTTTTACTATACATATTTTTAATATAAAAAGGTCCCGCTTTGCCGTAGTGCGCTTAAGGATAACCTGAGTTTAAGTTCAGGTGGGTTATGTCCGGGCGGCTTCGCGCTCCCTTCTTCCGAACTCGGCACAGCCGCGGGAGGTCTGCAAGCCCACCGTCCGAGAGCAAATCCCTATTTAATATCTTGTAGGGTTATAAAAGCGATCAATTCGCGTACAAAGCAGGACGATGTATTAAAATAATTATTTATCTTCTATTTCAAAAAAGTCTTCAAGACGGTCAACGAAAGCATCGGCGATGGTTTCATACTCGTCATCATCTTCGATTTCATAGTAATATTCTTCGCCGTTTTCCTCTCCGACTTTAACAATAACCAAGTCGCCTGATTCCTCAAGCATTTTTTTAGGGTCGGAATACAGTGGCAAGAGGGCTAAATATCTATCGGTATCGGTTTCGATAGCATCTAAAACCTCAAAGGTATATTCCTTTCCGTTGTCATCGGCAAGTGTGATAATATCAGGATTGTATTCCTCGTTTTTTATATCGTTACTCATAGTATTTCTCCGTTCGGTTGTTTTATTAAGTTTAGTTTACTATATTTTTACCGAAATTACAACAATTAAATTTTGTAAATTATGCGCATAATAAGAAGGTTTTTATTGATTTTTAAGGGTTTTGGTATATAATATATGATAGATAGTTATATTCGGAGGATAAAATGCTTGAACTTAAAAATGTTTCTTACAGTGCTTTGGGAGAAACCGGAGAAAAAGAAATACTTAAAAATATTTCACTTAAATTTGATGATGGATTTATTGCAATTACCGGTCCTAACGGCGGCGGTAAATCCACACTTGCAAAATTAATTGCGGGAATAATTACACCTACATCGGGACAAATACTCCTTGACGGTGAAGACATAACAAACCTTTCCGTAACCGAAAGAGCAAGGAAGGGAATAAGCTTTGCTTTTCAACAACCGGTTAGATTTAAAGGAATAACGGTTAAGGATTTAATCTCCTTGGCATCGGGAAAGGATATTTCGGTGGCGGAAGCCTGTGATTACTTATCTCAGGTAGGTCTTTGTGCCAGAGATTATATTAACAGAGAGGTTAATGCCTCGCTTTCAGGCGGAGAGCTTAAAAGAATAGAAATAGCAACAGTTTTGGCAAGGTCAACAAAGGTATCTTTGTTTGATGAGCCGGAAGCAGGTATTGATTTGTGGAGCTTTAATAATTTAATCAATGTTTTTGAAAAAATGCATTCTAAATTAGGCGGTTCCATAATAATTATATCTCATCAGGAACGCATTCTTAACATTGCGGATAAGGTGGCTGTTTTAGCCGGAGGAAACCTAAAGGCATACGGCCCGAAGGCTGATATATTACCTGAATTGCTTAGTGCTACTAATGCCGCTTGTAGTGTTTTAACCAATAATATGGAGGGCAAAAATGATTAACGAAACAGAAAAGCAACTCCTAAAAATAATTGCCGATATGGAGGGTATTCCAAGCGGTGCATATAATATCCGTGCAAACGGCGGTTTAGCCGACAGAAAAACCACACCCAATGTGGATATAAAAACCAAAACCGATAAGCCGGGAATTGACATCATTATTCGTCCGGGAACAAAGGGAGAAACGGTGCATATTCCGGTTATTATTGACCAAACCGGACTTTCCGATATGGTTTATAATGATTTTATTATCGGTGAAGATGCCGATGTTACCATTATGGCAGGTTGCGGTATTCACAACTGCGGCGATGAGGAGTCAAGACACGATGGTATTCATACATTTTTTGTAGGAAAGAATGCCAAAGTTAAGTATATAGAACGACATTACGGCGAAGGAGACGGAATAGGCGGAAAGGTTATGAATCCTACCACCGTCGTAAATATCGCCGAAAACGGATATATGGAAATGGAAACAAGCCAAATTAAAGGTATTGATTCCACTCTTCGTGTTACAAAGGCCGTTGTTGATGACGGAGGAACACTTGTTATTAAAGAAAAAATAATGACACACGGCACCCAAAGAGCCGAAACCGATTTCACTGTTGATTTAAACGGTGAAAAATCCGGGGCAAATGTAATTTCCCGTTCGGTCGCAAAGGGAAATTCTTTTCAGTCCTTTAAGTCTAATATTAACGGCAATAATTTGTGTAACGGCCATACCGAATGTGATGCAATAATTATGGATAATGCAAAGGTTGAGGCAATACCGGAAATATGCGCAAACCATATTGATGCTTCATTAATTCATGAAGCCGCAATAGGAAAAATTGCGGGAGAACAGCTTATTAAATTAATGACGCTTGGACTTACAGAGCAAGAGGCCGAGCAAGAAATAATTAACGGTTTTTTAAAATAACAGCAAAGGGGTATGATTATGACTGATATTTGCATTTCTGCAACTATCGTAACTCATAATAACAGCGGTATTATTATGAATGCCTGTAACAGCATTTTGAATAATACTAAAAAATACCCGGTAGAACTAACGGTTTTTGACAATGCTTCTACCGATAATACCGTGGATATATTAAAGGAACACACCGGATTTAATGTGGTGGAGAATAAAAAGAATTTAGGCTTCGGCAAGGCTAATAATTTGTGTATGGAGAGGGAAATGGGACAGTACCATTTTGCAATCAATCCGGATATTAGCTTTGATACGGATGTTTTGTCGGAGATAGTGGACTTTATGGAAGAAAATCCCGATGTGGTAATGTGTATGCCGAAAGTTCTTAATACAGACGGCACCATACAGTATTTGCCTAAGAGAGTTCCGAATTTTAAGTACCTCTTTTTCAGTCGTGTGTCCGCAAAACTGCGAAAAGAATATACTCGTTCCGATGAAGATATTTCTTCCCCTTGCGAAATAGATTTTTGCAGCGGTTGTTTCTTTTGTATTCGTTCAAATGTGTATAAAAAATTAGGCGGATTTGATGAGAGGTATTTTATGTATCTTGAGGATGCCGACCTTACGGTAAGAGCTAAGAAATACGGCAAAATAATGTTTTTGCCCCAATGCTCGGTAACCCATATTTGGGGTAGAGAAAGCAGAAAAAAAATAAAATTTTTGTTTATCCACCTTAGCTCCTGTGCGAAGTTTTTGTTAAGAGGAAGTAAAACAAAATGAAAATTATGATAACAGGCTGCAACGGTCAACTCGGAAGTGAATTAGTATCTGTAATTTCTTCGGGTAAGAGTCAAATAGGTGAAATACCCCGTGAAATTGTCGGCGCCGAGGTTTTGGCAATTGACATTGATGACCTTGATATTACCGACTTTAAGAAGACCGAAGAATTTGTACTTAATAACAAACCCGATGTGGTAATAAACTGTGCAGCTATGACAAATGTTGACGGCTGTGAAGGTATGAGGGAAACAGCTTTTAAGGTCAACGCTTTGGGTGTGAGAAATTTAAGCATAGCCTCGAAAAATACAGGTGCAAAATTTGTTCAGATTTCAACCGACTATGTTTTCGAGGGAAAGGGAAATAAGCCATATACCGAATGGGACATAATTAATCCCGTAAGCGTTTACGGAGCTTCAAAGGCATTAGGCGAAAAATATGCTCTTAGTTTCAATCCAAAGACATTTATCGTAAGAACTTCTTGGCTATACGGTTTTAATGGTAAGAATTTTGTCAAAACAGTTATAAGAGTAATAGAACAAAAGGGCAGTATAACCGTTGTTAGCGACCAAATCGGAAATCCTACCAATGCCAACGATTTGGCTCACCATATACTTAAACTTGCGGTAACCGATGAATACGGAATATATCATTGTACAGGTCAGGGAGAGTGTTCTTGGTACGATTTTGCCCTTAAAATTGCCGAGTATTCGGGATATAAAGATGCCGTAATTCCCTGCACTACAACAGAATACAACAATAAGAATAATGTTCCTACAAAAAGACCTGCTTATTCTTCTCTTGACAATATGGCGCTTAGGTGTACCGTAGGTGATGAAATGAGAAAATGGGAAGAAGCTTTAAAGGAATATATAGATAAAGTAGGGGAGTCTGTACGACATTAACAATGAGAGTATAAAGATATATTATATCTTAGAAAAGCGGTGATTGATATAAAAACCTATCTTGTAACAGGCGGTGCCGGGTTTATCGGTTCAAATTTTATTATTTATATGCTTAATAAATATAAGGATATAAAGATTATCAATGTGGATAAACTAACCTATGCCGGTAATCTTGAAAATTTAAAATCCGTGGAAAATAATCCCCATTATATCTTTGTTCAGGCAGATATTTGCGATAGGGATGCCATTGTAAAGATATTTGGAGAAAACCGAGTAGATTATGTGGTTAATTTTGCCGCTGAAAGCCATGTGGACAGAAGTATAGAAAGTCCCGAAATTTTTGTTAAAACAAATGTTGAGGGCACGGTTAATTTGCTTAAATGTGCTAAGGATGCTTGGACAATCGGTGATGACAAATATAAAGACGGAGTAAAATATCTTCAGGTTTCAACCGATGAGGTTTACGGAAGTTTGGGAGAAACAGGATATTTTACCGAAACCACACCTCT
The DNA here is from genome assembly GCA_002315765.1 of Ruminococcaceae bacterium UBA1734. Classification (GTDB taxonomy): domain Bacteria; phylum Bacillota; class Clostridia; order Oscillospirales; family Acutalibacteraceae; genus UBA737. The sequence continues at coordinate 22,713 of DCIE01000024.1, read as the reverse complement.
TGACCCACATTCTCCTTATTCTGCTTCAAAGGCATCAGCCGACCTTTTTGTAAAGGCTTTTGGGGATACTTATAAATTTCCCGTTAATATAACAAGATGTTCAAATAATTACGGACCGTATCAGTTTCCCGAAAAACTCATACCCCTTATTATGAATAACACCTTAAAGCATAAGGATTTGCCGGTTTACGGAGACGGAATGCAAATAAGAGATTGGCTTTATGTTGAGGACCATTGCAAGGCTATTGATATGGTTATCGGCAAAGGCAAAATCGGGGAAATATATAATGTGGGCGGACATAACGAAAAGCCTAATATTTTTATTGTCAAATCAATCATAAATTATATTAAAGAAAATGTGGACCATGAGGTTGGAGAATATTTAATTAAGCATGTAACCGACCGAAAAGGACATGACCGCAGATACGGAATAGACCCTGAAAAAATCAAGGATACACTTGGCTGGTATCCCGAAACCTGTTTTGAAGAGGGAATAAAAAAGACTTTAAAATGGTATCTTCAAAATATGGATTGGGTTGAAAATGTGGTAAGTGGTGATTACCAAAAGTATTATGATAAGATGTATAGCGGAAAGAGTGAACTGTAATTGGGAAAGTTTAATTTTTTAAAAACCTCAATAGACGGCGTAATTATTGTGGAACCCACCGTATTCGGTGATGACCGTGGATACTTTATGGAAACCTATCAAAGGGATGAGTTCTACAAGGGTGGAATTAAAGTTGATTTTGTTCAGGATAATCAGTCTATGTCCTCAAAGGGAGTTTTAAGAGGACTGCATTTTCAAAAGCAATTCAGTCAGTCAAAGCTTGTTCGCTGCATTAAAGGTGAGGTTTTTGATGTGGCAGTGGATTTAAGGGAAGACTCTGAAACCTATGGTAAATGGGAAGGAGTAATTCTTTCCGAGGAAAATAAAAAACAGTTTTTTATTCCGAAAAATTTTGCCCACGGTTTTTTGGTGCTTTCTGATGTGGCGGAATTTGTTTATAAGGTTGACGATTTTTATCATCCGAATGATGAGGGCGGACTTATGTGGAACGACCCCGAAATAGGTATTAATTGGCCTATTCCCCGGGGAATGGAAATAAAGCTTTCCGAAAAAGATAAAATTCATCCTGCCTTTAAAAGGAAATAATATTTACGATGTATTTGGATAAGATAATCTCGAAAGGGAGGTTGTTCTTATGCAAAAAGGCACAATGAATTTTGTAAAAGGAATGGGAGCCGGTATGGTGGCAGGTGCCGCCGTTGCAATTGTGGGGAAAACAGTTTTAACCGACACCCACAAAATAACAAAAGGCTCGGCAAAAATTGCCCGTGCTGCCGGAGATTTTATTGACGGAATTCAAACCATGTTTAAATAATATCGTGTCGGGAGTTTCTCCCGACCTTTTTTGTTATAAAATACTTGAAAAAATTATAGGTATTCATTATAATATTAATTATGTTTGTAAAGGTTGTGAGAACTGTGAAGAAATATTTTGAATTATCAAAGGAAGAACTTACTTCGGAATTTGAAAATGTAAAGAAAAAATATGATGAATTATGTGCTTTGGGACTAAATCTCAATATGGCAAGGGGAAAGCCCGGTAACGATGACCTTGTTTTAAGTCATAAATTGTTGGATATTCTTACATCAAAGGATAACCTTGTAGGCAAGGACGGAATTGATTGCAGAAATTACGGCGGAATGGACGGACTAACGGAAATAAAGGAATTATTTTCCCAAGTCATTGAGGTACCGGCTGAAAATATTATTGTAGGCGGAAATTCTTCTCTTACCATGATGTTTGATACAATAGCTCAAGGTATGGTCAGCGGTTTAGGAGATGAACCTTGGTTAAATGTAAAGGACAGAAAGTTTTTGTGTCCCTGCCCGGGTTATGACAGACATTTCGGTATAACTCAGCATTTCGGTTTTGAACTAATATCCATCCCAATGACCGAAAACGGTCCTGATATGGATATGGTTGAAGAGTATGTTAAGGATAAAAGCGTTAAGGGTATTTGGTGCGTTCCGAAATATTCCAACCCCACAGGTATTACATACAGCGATGAAACAGTTAAGAGATTGGCCGGATTAAAACCTGCCGCAAAGGATTTTCATATCTTTTGGGATAATGCTTATGTTATCCACGATTTGTATGAAAATAGCGATAAATTGCTTAATATCACCGAAGAATGTGAAAAAGCAGGAAATCCGGATATGCCTATTATTTTTGCTTCTACCTCAAAAATAACATTTCCCGGTGCCGGTGTGGCAGTAGAGGCAGGAAGCAAAACAATAGTGGATATGTTAAAGGCGAGAATTACATATCAAAGCATAGGCCCCGATAAGATTAATCAATTAAGACACGCAAAGATGTTCCCTGATTTTGAAGCACTTAAGGAACAAATGAAGAAACACGCTGATGTGTTAAGACCTAAATTCGATGCTGTTTTAGAGGAATTCCGTAATTCTTTGGAGGGATTGGGTATTGCTTCATGGAGTAAGCCTAACGGCGGATACTTTATAAGCCTTGATGTTTTGGATGGTTGCGCCAAGCGTGTAGGTGAACTTTGCAAAAATGCGGGACTTGTCCTTACCACTCCCGGTGCTACATTCCCTTACGGAAAAGACCCTGATGATAAAAACCTGAGAATAGCACCGTCTTATCCTGATATTCAACAGATAAAACAGGCGGCAAATTTACTTTCCGTGGCTGTTAAATATGCAAGTTTGGAAAAATTAGTAAAATAGTCTTAATAATCATTGACTTTATGTCAAAGTTTTAGTATAATTATCTTATCTTGACGGAATGAGGTATTCTTTCCGTCATTGTTACCCATAAAGGGTTATTAGAATTGGAGGATTTGCCAATGAAGTCCAAAAGAGTAGGCAAGCCGGTATTTTTTGTAATCTTAGTTTTGATTTTGGCGTTAACTTATACCGCATTTTTCGGAATTTCAGATTACTACGGCGACAAAAAGAAAACATTTATCAAAGGTGCGGATGATATTCGATGGGGTATTGATATTTCCGGCGGTGTAGAAGCTGTTTTTTCTCCCGATAAAGAAGGAATTGAAATTACTTCGGACGATATGGCATCAGCAAAAGCAATCATTGAAACCCGTCTTGTTAATCTTAACATTACCGATTATGAGGTTTACACCGACACTGCAAACCATCAGGTAATCGTAAGATTTCCGAGAACTGCCGGAGACGATGATTTTGATGCTCAGGCAGCTGTAAAAGAACTTGGTGCCTCAGCAAAACTTAAGTTCTATGAGGGTAGCGATAATTCCTCGGGAACTGCATTTATGGAAGGCGATGTTGTAACAAACGCCGCTGCCAATTATGATGAAGAGCACGGTTATGTTGTAGCATTACAGCTTAATTCACAAGGTGCTGATGCATTTGCAAAGGCTACTTCAAATGCTTATACAAACGGTACAAATATTTCCATTTATATGGATGAAACCAATATTTCCACCGCAAGTTGTTCAAACGGTGCAATCACCGGCGGCAGTGCTATTATTTACGGTAACTTTACCGAGGAAGCAGCCATTGACCTTGCAAACAAGATTAATGCAGGTTCACTTCCGTTTGCTTTAACGGTTGATGACAGTAAACTTCAGATTATCTCTCCTTCTTTAGGTTCGGATGCTCTTGATGTTATGATTATCGCAGGTTCTATTGCATTCGGTATCGTATGTTTACTTATGCTTGTTCGTTACAGAATGCACGGTTTTGTTGCTTGTATTGCCCTTTTGGGACAGTTGGCAGGAACCATCGCTTGTATTTCGGGATTTTTCCCCAATGTTTCAAGTTTCACACTTACCGTTCCGGGTATCGCCGGTATTATTCTTTCAATCGGTGTTGGTGTTGACTGTAATGTTATTGCGGCAGAACGCATCAGAGATGAGTTTAAGAAAGGCAAGACCATTGACGGCTCTATTGATTCCGGATTTAAGAACAGTCTTTCCGCAATTATTGACGGTAATGTAACAATCGTTATCGTATCTATTGTACTTATGGGTGCTTTCGGTACACCGGATAGTTTTGTTGCCAAGATATTCTCACCACTTATGTCATTATTCGGTTCTTCGATTACCGGTGCAATTTATTCCTTCGGTTATACATTGTTAATCGGCGTTATCTTCAACCTGATAATGGGTGTTCTTGCTTCTAAATATATGCTCAAGAGTATTTCTCAGTTAAAATTCTTGAGAAAACCTGCGCTTTACGGAGGTAAGAAAAATGGCTAATAAGATTAATTCAAAAAAAGTTTTAAAAATAGTTTTAATTACATACGCAATAGTTATTATTGCCGGTATCGTTATGGGAATTGTAGCGGGTCTTCGTCTTGATATTAACTTCAGCGGTGGTGCAAGAATTACATATTCTTATACCGGAGATGTTAAGCAGGAAGATTTCACTACAGCCATTAAGGGTGCAATTGATAAGGATTTCTCGGTAAGCAAGAACGAATCTCTTGCAGGTGATACCAAGACATATACAATTAACCTTTCGGGTAAAAATGCTCTTTCTGCCGATAACCAAGAGGCTATTACAACTGCTCTTGAAGAAAAGTTCAAGGATAACAAGATTGAGCTTTACGACTCAAACTCGGTTAGTTCCTCCGTTGCCGGAAGCTTCTTTGCAAAGAGTATGGTAGCTGTTGTTCTAACTGCTGTATTCGTTGTAATTTATGTGGGTATCAGATTTAGGAAAATCGGTGGTTTTTCGGCGGCTATTACTGCACTTATTGCGTTAATTCTCGACCTTGCCATCACATTCTGTACCTGTATTATTTTCCGTTTGCAGATTGACTCAAACTATATGGCAGTTGTTCTTACAATTTTGGGTTATTCACTTAACGATACAATCGTTGTATATGACCGTGTAAGAGAGAATAAAAAATATTATCCTCATCTTTCGCTTAACGACAATATGGATTTAAGTATCGGCGGAGTTATTTCAAGAAATATTGTTACATCCGTAACAACTGTTCTTGCCGTACTTACTATTATCGTTGTTGCTGAAATTTACGGTCTTACAAGCCTTCGTACCTTTGGTATTCCAATGGCATTTGGTTTGTTATCCGGTTGTTTCTCATCACTTTTTGTTGCAGGTCCTCTTTGGGTTTGCTGGAAAGAAAAGAGTCAAAATTCTTCTAAAAAGAAATAAGAAAGCAAAAGACTTACAGCACCGCAAAGGCGGTGCTGTTTCTGTGTACGATACTTGAAAATCAATATCGGGTTTGTGTTGCAATAAATTTCAAATGAAACATTAATATATGCCCTTGATAGAAAAGATTGGTGTACGAAATGAATATAGTTGAAATTAAAAACTTAAATAAAACCTATCCTACTTTTAAATTGGATAATGTATCTTTCGGTATTTCTGCCGGCAAAATCACAGGATTTATCGGGAGAAACGGTGCGGGAAAAACCACTACTATTAAATCAATGCTCAATTTAGTACATCCCGACAGCGGAGAAATACTTTATTTCGGAAAAACGCTTTCTCAGAATGAAAACGAGATTAAAAAGAATATCGGCTATTCAACCGGAAGCGTGAACTGGTATCCGAGAAAAAAGATTAAAGATATTATGAATGTTGTAAAGGGATTTTACGACAGTTGGGATGAGGAATCATATAAAAAATATCTTAAATTATTTAAAATTGATGAGAATAAATCCGCAAAGGAATTATCCGAGGGTATGAAGGTAAAATGCAATTTGCTTATTGCACTTTCCCATAATGCAAAGGTATTAATTCTTGATGAGCCTACAAGTGGACTTGACCCGTTTTCAAGAGATGAACTTTTAGGCGTATTTACAAGGTTAAAAGAGGACGGTGTGGCAGTATTCTTTTCAACTCATATTATTTCTGATATTGAAAAGTGTGCTGATGATATTGTTTACATTCAAAGTGGAAAAATCACAGCATCGCTGTCAAAAAGCGACTTTATCGGTAGATATTCCCAAAATGACGAAAGCCTTGAAGATACAATGCTGAGAATGGAAAGGGATGCTGAAAATGAGTAATATACTAAAAAAAGAAATTAAATTAAGCGCCTCTATTTTATCCTTTTTGTTTATACTTTTCGGATTTATGTTTTTTCTTCCGGGATATCCTATTCTTTGCGGCGTGTTTTTCGTAACCCTCGGAATTTTCCAAAGCTTTCAAAATTCAAGGGAAACAAACGATATTCTTTTTTCGGCACTGCTTCCGATTGCTAAACGCGATGTTGTAAAAGGAAAATATATTTTTGTTTGCTTTATCGAATTATGTTCCTTATTGCTTATGGGATTAATTACAATTATTCGAATGACCCTTCTGTCCGACTCCGCTGCTTATAGGTCAAACGCATTGATGAATGCAAACCCTTTTGCTTTAGGTCTTGCATTTTGTATGTTCGGATTGTTTAATTTACTCTTCGTGGGCGGATTTTTTAAAACAGCTTATAATTTCGGAAAACCTTTTGTAACCTATATTATTGTGGCATTTTCCACCTTAGGTATAGGAGAATCGTTGCATCATTTTCCAAATCTCGGTTTCTTAAATGCTTTCGGAACAGAGCATTTGCTTATCCAACTGGGATTGCTTTTATTAGGAATGATTGTTTTTGCGGTTATAACATTGGTTTCTTTTTTAAAATCCTGCAAAAGATTTGAAAGTATTGATTTGTAGGCAAAATAAAAAATACACTGAAAACGGATAGCAAAAAATATTGTATTAAAAAGAAAACAGAGGCGGTCATTT
>DCIE01000024.1:0-15936 GCA_002315765.1 Ruminococcaceae bacterium UBA1734 | reverse complement strand
TTGAAAACCGCCTCTGTTAAATTTAATACTGAAAACAGTATAGAAATATAATGTTAAAATTGTTTGATGAGGGAGGGGAGCATTGCCTCAAAATTAACACCGTATTTCATATTCGGATTGTGTTCCTTTGTGTACTTAATGCAACCTGCGGTAAAATCACAGGCGATTTGTGCCGCTTCTTTTAGGTTTTTTCCGTTTAAAAGGGAACCTACAACCGTGCTTGTAAATACATCACCGGTACCGTGGAAAGCGGCATCAACCCTGTTTGAGAAAACATAATCGGTCTCACCGTTACAGTAGGTTGCAGCACCGATTTTTTCTTCATCAAACCAAACACCGGTAAGAACAATTTTTCCCTTGGTAATTTCGGAAAGTCCCAGTAAGATGTCTTCAATATATTCTTTGGTGTAAGGCCCTTTTTTGTAGGTTTTACCCAGCATTAAACAAGCCTCGGTTATATTCGGAGTGATAATATCGGCAACCGAGCACAGTTTTTTCATTTCCATGGGGAAATCTTCGGGAAATCCGCCGTAAAGCACCCCGTTATCAGCCATAACCGGGTCAACAACGGTTAAACCGTCCTTGGCTTTAATAATCTCTATCGCTTTCATAACGATTGCGACTTGTTCTTTCGAGCCTAAATATCCGGTATAAACACTGTCAACCGCAATGTTTTCTTTTTTCCAATGTTCTGCCACCGGCAAAATATCATCGGTTAAATCTCTGAATGTAAATCCTGAAAATCCGCCGGTGTGGGTTGATAAAACAGCGGTAGGAATAACTGCGGTTTCAACACCGGTTGCTGAAATAATAGGCAATGCAACGGTTAAGGAGCACTTGCCGAAGCAGGAAATATCGTGGATTGCCGCTACTCTTTTTTGATTTGTTTCTAACATTTTTATGACCATTCCTTTTCGCTTTCGCTTTTAGGCACAAATGACCAATGAAAGGGATGGTCATAAAATGCCATGTTTTTCGGTTGCCTCGTTAGAGGTGAGAAAAACGGCGCGTTATAATTTTTAAAGGTTGGAAGATTTATCTTTCAAACTTATCACCTTTAAAAATGGTATTTACTTTTAACTATGTCAGTATTATAATACAATTATGGTTATATTAAAATAATCAATTTGCGAAAGGTTTATAATACCAGATGGAAAAATTAAAATACTATAAATTGTACGATAAGTTAAAAAGCGAAATAATATCGGGAGTTTACACCTCAAAGGCAAAGTTGCCCTCAAAACGAACCCTTGCCGACCTTTGGGGAGTCAGCATCATTACGGTTGAAAAAGCGTATGCCATGCTTGAAGAAGAGGGATATATTTTCTCTGCCCAGCGAAAGGGATATTTTGTTTGTGATTTTGAAAAGGGTTCGCTGTTGGCTAAAAACAACAACATTAAAAGTATTGAACTATTAAAGGAAAATAAGAATAATGACAGTATGGGAAGAGATTTCGAGTATTCTTTGTGGCTTAAAACGGTTAGAAAGGTTTTAAACGACCGAAGCGAAGAGTTGTTTATCAAATCCCCTTATATGGGTTGCGAAGTGCTTAGGAACGCCATTTCACTTTATTTATTAAGATACCGTAAAATGTTTGCAGAGCCTTCTAATATCGTTATAGGCTCGGGGGCTGAACAACTTTACGAAATCGCCATACAAATTATAGGAAGAGAAAAAACAGTAGGCATCGAAAATCCCTGCTATCAAAAAATTAAAACCGTATATGACGGTCAAAATATCAGATATCTGCCTTTAAAAATGGGAAAGGACGGAATAGAACAAGCCGAGCTTAGAAGAAACGATTTTGACATTCTTCATGTTACACCGTTTCATAGTTTCCCCTCGGGAGTATCCACATCCCTGACAAAAAGGTATAAATACCTGAAGTGGGCTGAAGATAAAGAGAGGTTTATTATTGAGGACGATTACGACAGCGAGTTTTTCCTGCCCGGGCACCCCATAGAAACCCTGTATTCACTGTCCCATACCGATTCGGTTATTTACATAAACACCTTTTCAAAAAGCCTTTCACCCTCGCTTAGAATGGGATATATGATTATTCCCGATTGCTTAATGGAGGAGTATAAAAAGAATTATTCCGAATTATCCTGCTCGGTGCCTGTGCTTGACCAATATGTACTTGCAGACTTTATTTCTTCGGGAAATTTTGAAAGACACCTTAACAGAATTAGGCGAAAACTTAAAAACGGTAATTAAATAATGCGGTTTTTACTTGTCAGTATTAATAATTTGTAGTATAATATCAAAAAATATATTTTTACGGAGTTGTGGGGAATGATTAAAAAATATCTAAACCGTCTTTTTATTGACGGACTTTCGGGAATGGCATTAGGTCTATTCTCTACTCTTATTATAGGTACGATTATTTGTCAAATCGGCAGTCTTGTGGGAAATAACACGATAGGACAATATTTGACAGCTATGGGTAATGTGGCAAAAACCATAACAGGAGCAGGAATAGGTGTAGGTGTTGCGGTTAAACTCAAGGCTTCACCTCTAACCTCTGTCAGTGCCGCTGTTGCCGGAATGGTGGGCGCTTTTCCGTCATTGGAACTTGCCACACTTTCAATAGGAAAACCGGGTGAGCCGCTGGGTGCTTTTATTGCGGCTTATGTGGCTATTGAAGTAGGAAGACTAATCTCGGGAAAAACCCAGCTTGAGATAATTTTAACACCTCTTTGCTGTGTCTTGGCAGGTGCCGCCGCAGGTTACTTTGTAGGTCCCTACATATCTTATGCTATGAAGTGGTTAGGTCAACTTGTAAATATCAATGTGGAAAACAGTCCTATTGTCGGCGGTATGATTGTTTCGGTTGTTATGGGAATACTTTTGACTTTGCCTATTTCTTCAGCTGCAATCGGAATTTCTATGGGGCTTACGGGACTTGCAGCAGGTGCGGCAACAATCGGTTGTTGCTGTAATATGGTAGGCTTCGCCGTTATCAGTTATCGAGAAAATAAAGTTGGCGGACTTATAGCCCAAGGTATCGGAACTTCTATGCTTCAAGTACCGAATATTATAAAGCATCCTCTTATTTGGGTACCTTCAATTCTTGCAAGTGCTATTTTAGGCCCAATTTCTTCGGCGGTTCTTAAAATGGTGAGCAATCCTGTGGGTTCGGGTATGGGCTCTGCAGGTTTGGTAGGTCAGTTTATGAGCTTCGACTGCCTTAAAGAAGCAGGACTTTCGACTACAAAAGCACTTATAGAAATCGGTGTTATGCAATTTGTACTTCCCGCAGTTATTTGCCTTGCAATTGCCGAGGCAATGCGTAAATTAAAGTTGATTAAAAACGGAGATATGAGTTTAGGGGAGGCAACCCGTGCGTAAAAGTGAGATTGTGGGCAGGGCAGTTTCAGCACTTGAAGAACTTTACCCCGATGCAAAATGTTCTCTTGACTATAAAACGCCCTTTCAACTGCTTATTGCAACAAGACTTTCAGCACAGTGTACCGATGCCCGTGTAAATATAGTTACGCCCAAACTGTTTGAGGCTTTTCCCGATGCAAAGGCTATGGGTGAAGCCGAATTATCAGAGGTTGAAAGACTTATTAAAACCTGTGGACTTTATAAAACAAAGGCTAAAGACCTTATCGGTATCGGCAAAATGATTACCGATAATTACGACGGAATTGTCCCTGATACTATGGAAGAACTAACAAAGCTTCCGGGAGTGGGAAGAAAAACCGCCAACCTTATTTGCGGGGATATTTACGGTAAAAGTGCCGTTGTTACCGATACACATTTTATCAGGCTTTGTAACCGTTTGGGGCTTGTTAATACCAAGGTGCCGCAAAAGGTTGAAAATGAACTGAGAAAACTTTTGCCACCTGAAAAGTCATCGGATTTTTGCCACAGGACCGTACTTTTCGGCAGGGATATTTGTACTGCCCGTAAGGCTAACTGCAATATTTGTCCTATGACAGACTTCTGCCCTAAACATATTTAACATTATACAATGCAAAATAAACCACCCGCTTATATAGGCGGGTGGAAATTTTTATTCAATCGGTATTAAAAGGGATAAAGTTTCCGGGATTTTATCCTCGGTCATTTCATTGAGTTTTTTAATATCGTTGCCGGATGAACAATATTTTTTTGCAATATCCCAAAGTCTTTCGCCCTTTGAGGCAAAATAAATAACCATTGCACTGTCGTTTGGCTTGTATTCGTTCGGGGTATCATAGATTTTCAAGTTGTTTACTGCTTCGGTGTTACTGCAAACAAAAATCGAAGCGCAAACATTTAATTCACATCTAATTTCAAGACTGTTTTCGCCAAGAATGGTATATCCGCAGGAATTAATATAAATTTTCGGTGAAATAGAGAGATTGTTATAATCGGTGTCAATAGAGTATTTATACTCAAACTCAATTATTTTTTCAAAATATCTTGAAGTGTTATCGGTGTCTGAAGTAATAAAAGATGCAATAACATTTCCGTTTATTACGGCGGTTTTGTCGGAAATTTTGGTGCCGGTTATTTTAATGTCGCACCAATTGTCTATTACCGAAGAAATGTTACCTTCTTCAATGTCAATTTTCTTTTTGCAGCTAAATACTTCGTTGATTTTTTTAATCATTTTTTTAACAGAAATATTGTTTTTTGATACTTCGCTTTTCTTTTTTCTCGAATAAGCATCTATTATAATGGGGATATCATCGACACAGTAGGTTTCGGCGGATAACAATAGCTTAATATTCAGAGCAACCGACTTGAATTTGCCCTCCTTGTCGGTTTTGGGTTTGGCATCTAAGAAACATATAATCGCTTCGGTTTCGGCTTCGCAGTTTTCACCAATTGTTTCAATATCAAGAATTTGGCTAAAGGGTATTTGGTTTTGCATACATTTTATTTCGCCGTTTGCGGAAAATCTTAGATTAAAAACAACCTCACCTTTAACAATAACCTTGCCATTTGTTGTTTTACATTCACCGATTTTTGCATCGGCATCATAGCGAAGAATAATATCTCCGCCGTTTTCATCCCCGATTTCACATTCTTCCTCAATGAGTATATATTTTTCGGCATAGCCGGTAGGGGAGGTTGCAGGTAGGAAATCTCTTAGTATTTCAATGTTTTTATCCTCAATATCCGAAATTATTTCGGTGGAAATCTTTTTTTGTGCAATAACCGAAATGCTTATAGCCCCGTGAATGTCGATTTTTCTGTTGGAAATTGCCCGACAGTTAATATATTCGCATTTTGGGGTAACGGTAATCCTTGCGTTTTCCACATCGTTTCCGAGCTCCTTGCTTTTTTCAAAGGTGGAAGAGTATTCAAAAGCGTTGATTTTTCCGTTGTCATCGCAGTAAAATATAGTTACCGAAACAACACCGTCAAAGGATAGATTGTTACCGCTTAAGTTTTTGTTGGTAATTCGGGGAATAGCCTTGCATTTAAGGACTTTTCTTATATCGGGATAATAGTCGGGAAGGGAGAAATCCGCATCAATAGGTTGTTCGAGGGTTTCACTGAAAACAACTTCGTTTGTATATACGCTTGTTTTAAGTAGGTTCTCTGACATATATTTCAACTCCAAATATTTTATACTAAAACATATTCCTTCATAGGTGAAATTATGCATAAATATTTTGTTTAAAGTTTATTCATTTTTTGTTTACTTAAGGTTTACATTTGATTAAAAAAGTCTTAATTTTTGTTGTGTAAGATAGTCTTGTAAAATTATTCCGACAGGAGAGTCAAACTATGTACATTTTTAAAAATGCATTCAGGTGCATATCAAGAGCAAAAGGAAGGAACTTTCTTATTGGACTGGTAGTAATGCTTTTGTCCGTCTCTTCTTGCCTCGGTTTGTCAATAAAACAGGCAAACAAGACGCTTAAAAAACAGTATGCCGATAATATGGAAATATCGGCAACCTTAAATCAAAAGAAGATGAGTAGGGAAAGCATAAGTCTTGAGACATTGGAAAAATACGCAGAAAATGACAATGTAAAGACATTTTACAAAACCGCATCCGTTTATTTTTCGGCAGGGGACTCAATAGAGCCTCTTGATGTTGCGGGTTCTTTCCAAAAAAACAAGGATTTTAAGGAAGAATTCGGAGATGTAAAAAACGGAGAAAAGAGAACTACCCAAAGCGAAGAATCCACTACAAGCAGTTCTTCTACAGCTACCGGAACTTCTTTTGACGGAAGTAGCGGAAGTGTTGTTTTGTTAAGCGAAACATCAACTATCACCGGAAGCAGTCAGGAATCTAATACAAACAACGAGTCTCAAACCGAAACCTCAAGTGGGAATGTACAATCGTCTGAGCAAAAAGGCTCGGAACAGGAAAATAACGAGTCAAAGGTTGACGAAAGAGATAATAATACCCAAAGTCAGCCTGAAAAGCCGTCAAATGAAAAGGGAAACTCGGAGGATACATCTTCAAAACCAAGCGACGGACAAAATACAAATCCCGATAAACCGAATTTTGAAAATAAAACCGATGGAAACACGAGTGGAACAACATCCGGCAATAAGCCGAGCATAGGCGGAAATTCAGGTTCGAATTCCGGCTCCGGTAAGCCTTCGGGTGATTCTGGCGGTAATATGCCCTCAGGCGGAGGAATGCCCCAAATGGGTGGAGATACATTTATAACAAATGAATTCTTCTTTAATATGGCATCAATGAATGACTTTACTCTTACGGGTTACGATAGTGAGAGTGCAATGCCCGAGTATGTTTCGGAATTGTCTGCAATCACATTTGATACCGCTGATTATAAATGCGTAATTTCTAAAAACTTGGCTGATGAAAATGAATTGGAAGTCGGAAAGACCTTCACCCTTAAAAATCCCGAAAATGAAGACGAATCATATAAGTTTACCATTGTTGGTATTTGCGATACCTCAAAATCTTCCGACAGCACTGATTCTTCTTCAAATGCTTCATTTACCGATAACTATATTTATGTAAACAGCAATACGATTGATGATATTTTGACAAAATCCTCAAAGAAAAACGGAACAACAAAGGTTGACGATGATGACGAAAAATTAGTAGCACTTTCAGCCACATATTCCGGAAAATATATTTTTGCAAATCTAAATGATTATAACGAGTTCAGCGAAAGCGTTGATGATGACATTACAGTGGTATCCGAAGATGTTTCAAATTATGAGGAAAGTATTTCACAACTTGAAACTCTCGGACAATATGCAACATATTTCCTAATCGTAATTTTCGTTATCGGTGCATTTGTACTTGTAATAATCAACCTATTCAGCATTAGAAACCGTAAGTACGAAATTGGCGTATTAACTGCTATCGGTATGAAAAAGTATAAGGTTGCAATTCAGTTTATTGTTGAGCTTTTTGCCGTTACATTTGTAGCACTTATTATCGGCAGTACGGTTGGCGCCGTAACATCGGTTCCGGTTACAAATAAGTTATTGGTAGCCGTAAACAGCACCGAAGAGTCCGCTGAGAAAACCGGCAGTTCTTCTGATAAACAAACGGCGACTTCCCCGTCAGGAAACAGCGACAGCGAAAAGCCTGACGGAATGCCGGGTAATTTCTCAAAGAATTTCAAATTCGGAAATATGACCAAAAACTATGTGGCAAGTATTACATCGGCAACCAATGTTACGGTAATTTTCCAAATGGTTGGAATAGGAATACTATTAACCATTGTGTCGGGGCTTTCGGCAATGCTGTTCATTATGAGATATGAGCCGCTTAAGATACTCAATAACCGTGATTAAGGAGATAGATTATGGAAAATATATTGGAACTCAAAGATTTATGCTACAGTTATACTAAAAATTCACCCAAGGTAATAAGCGGTCTTAATTTATCTTTTGAAGCCGGTAAGATTTATGCCATTGTGGGAAAATCTGGAACAGGAAAAACCACTCTGTTATCCCTCTTGTCCGGTCTTGCAAAACCCACTTCGGGTAAAATATTTTGCGAAGGCAAAGACATTTCAAAAATAGACAGATACGATTACAGAAGCAAAATGGTAGGTGTTATTTTCCAAAGCTTTAATTTATTGCCATACTTAACGGCGGTGGAGAATGTTATTCTTTCCATAGATATTTCGGGAATAAAGATTAAAAATAAGAAAGAATACGCAAAATTGCTTTTAAAGAAGGTTAAATTAGAGGAAGAGGATATTAACAGAAGCATTTTAAAACTTTCAGGCGGTCAGCAACAAAGGGTTGCAATTGCAAGGGCGTTGGCATATAATCCGCAAATCATTTTTGCCGATGAGCCTACCGGAAATCTCGACCTTGAAACCCAGGATGAAATTATGTCAATTTTAAGAATGTTGGCAGATGAGGGAAAGTGTGTAATTGTTGTAACTCATTCTCCCGATGTTTCTAAAAAGGCCGACACGATATATGAATTAAAACCAAATAAGGCGTAAAAAACAAGCGGTGGCATTCCACCGCTTTTCGCATAAAATGGAAATTAATGTAAACTTTTTTGCATTTCTTGACAAATTAATTATTAAATGTATAATTAAATGAAAGTCGTAGAACTTGGGTATTATATTATTTGTTCTAAATCGAAGCGAAAATATAATCATTAAAAGAAATCACAAATACTGTGAAAAGGAATGATAAAAATGCAAGATAAAGAAGTTGCCCTGCTTGATGCAGTAAAAGTTGCTGTGGCGAGATATGGTATTTCAGGTATTAGTACCCGTATGGTAGGAGATATTTCCGGTGTAAACGATGCTTATATTTATAGATTTTTTAAAAACAAGGAAGAAATGCTTTTCGAGGCTTACAAAAGAGAAAACGGTGCAATTTTCAAAAAGATACTTTTTGAAATTGATACAAACCATCTTCTCGAAGTTGATTTTGCCTCAAAGTCTTATAAATGTTTTATAAATACTTGGGATTTTTTATTGCAAGATAAAGAACGATTGGCTTTTTGTGTTAGGTATTATCATTCTGTATATTTTGAATCGGCTCAGGCATATCACGCCAATCAGTTAAACCAATTAACCGAAAAATTAGGACAGTTTTTTAAGAGTGAAGCTGATTGCAAATTTGTTATGTACGCTATATGTTCTATTCTTTATGATTCCTCTTATGCAGTGATTTTAGGTAGAGAGGAGAACAATCCGGAATATACCCATCGGGTTTTTAAAACACTTCATTCGGTTTTAACGGCTATGAATTAAATATCGGCGTGTTTGAATACTGCAAAAGAAAAAGGAACGAGTTGGCTCGTTCCTTTTTAAGTATAGTTGTTTTTTGTTTTGCGGAAATTTATACGGATTTTGCAAATTTAATAAATGCCTTTTTGCCCTGTTCGTCTCTTTTGAAAACTCCTGCGTGTTCAAGAACTTTTGAGAAAACAATGCCGATTTCGTCATTTATTACCGAATCAATATTATCCTTGTTAATAACAGGATACTTACTCTTTATTTCCTCAACCCAATCATAGTGTTTGCTAAGGGTTTCGTTTGATTTAATATCCTTATTCTCGAGAATACACGATTTTAAATCCGCCATTTCGGCTTTAAGCCTTGCAGGAAGAACCGCAAGTCCCATAACCTCTATAAGTCCGATGTTTTCTTTCTTTATGTGGTGAAGCTCACTGTGCGGGTGGAAAACTCCCAAGGGATGTTCCGCAGATGTAATATTGTTTCTGAGTACCAAATCAAGCTCAAAATTCTCGCCGTTTTTCCTTGCAATAGGAGTAATTGTATTGTGAGGAATACCCTCGGTTTCGGAAAAAATCCCAACCGTTTCATCGCTGTATCCCCGCCAAGCTGATAAAATCTTTGTGGCAAGGCGGATAATTTTGTCTGTATCCTTTGCACATAGTCTTATAACCGACATAGGCCACTTTACAATACCTGCCTTAATGTCCTCAAAACCCTTAAATTTCAACTCGGTTTCAATTTCCGCTTTCGCCATAGCAAAGGTATAGTTTCCACCTTGAAAATGGTCGTGTGAAAGAATAGAACCGCCCACAATGGGAAGGTCGGCATTAGAGCCTACAAAATAGTGGGGGAATAACTTTACAAAATCAAATAGTTTTCTGAAAGTATCGGGATTAATAGACATCGGTGTGTGCTTTGAATTAAAAACTATGCAATGTTCATTGTAGTAAACATAGGGAGAATACTGGAAAAACCAATCGCTGTCATTTATTCTAACGGGTATTATCCTGTGATTTTGCCTTGCGGGGAAATTAATTCTTCCGGCATAGCCCTCACATTCCTTGCAAAGTAGGCATTTCGGATAGCCTGATTGAGGAGCAGACTTTGCGGCGGCAATAGCCTTTGGGTCCTTTTCGGGCTTTGAAAGATTAACAGTGATGTCCAAAGTGCCGTAATCTGTTTCGGTTTTCCACTTTAAATCCTTCTTTATGCGATATCTTCTGATGTAATCACTGTCGCAGGAAAAGTTGTAATAAAAATCGGTAGCATCCTTGGGGGAGGATTTGTAAAGCTCGTAAAACTTATCCGTAACATAAGAAGGTCTCGGGAGCATTGCACCCATAAGCTTTGTATCAAATAAATCTTTTTCGGTGATGCTGTCGGCAATAATACCTTTTTCTACGGCATATCGGAGTATTTCCCCTAAAACCGACTCTAAATCCACATCGCTGAAGGTTTCTTCGCAGTCAAAAGTGTCTAAATCTAAAATTTCAAGTATCTTGTTAGTTACGAAAATTTCATCTCTTTTATCAAAAAGACCTTTTTCCATTCCGTAACAAACTAATTTTCTAACGCTTGTGTCAATCATAAAAATCGTCATTTCTTTCCAAAAATAATAGTTATTGAATGGTGGGTGCCAATGATTTTCCTGCTATGCAAACATAGGAATTACCGGCGTTAACGGTTAGTGCCGAGCCATTTTCCGTTGTGAATTTAAAGGGGTTTTTAGCATCGCCCTTACTCCATTTAATCTTAGTAAAGGTGCCGTTTACAATATAATATCCCTCGCCGCCTTTTAGGTCAACCTTACGGCGATAGTTGTTAGGATAGAACGAAATGTCGGTTAATAAAACAAAAACATTTTTCATTTCGGTGGTTTCGCCGTTTACATAATCTTTTCTCAGGGTGTCGCCGAAGTATCTTACATATTTCTTAGTTGATTCGTTGTAGTTGAAAACGGTGTGATAACTGCTGGAGAAGGGAACTGTAACCTTTTTGCAGGTACCGCCGGAAAGGATAACTTCTTGGTCTTCTTCCGCAAAGTTTTGCCAATTCTCGTTTGAAGAAACGGTGGTTTTAACACCTTTTTCTTTGATTCCTTTTGCCAACTTGTCGCCGTATGTGTAAAGAGTATGTTCGATGGCAAGACCGTTATTTATTCGAACACCGCCGTAAACACCTGTGTTAATAACAACATGGTCAATGTCGGATAAATGTGGCTTACAATAGGTATTGTCCTGACCGCAATGAGCATATACGGCATCGTGTCCTAAAGCCAAATCAACATAAACATATCTTGCGGAACGAACCGAACCGATTTGTCCTACGGTAGAAATATCTTTGTAAACTGCCATTAGACGGGAAATTCCACCTTCAACTTCGGTTTCGTAAATAATATCGGCTTTATTTATACCTGTTTGAACAGGCTGCGAAAAGGAAATATTGTTAATCATAATAGCTACAGGTCTTGAATTTACATTGCCGGTAGTCATAGTAAGTCCGGTAAGAGGATTTGTGGGACCTTTCGGCTTTTCTTCTTCCACAGTGCTTGTTATCTGACTTGAAACGGTATCGTTTTTCTTTTTTCCGCATCCGGAAAGTAACACCATAGTCAGGCAAAGCAAAACAATAAAAATCTTTTTAAACATATATATGCCTCCGAGCATTTTGATATTAATATTATTATATACTTATTATTATTTTTTTTCAATACTAAAAGATAGTATTTTTAAATTTTGAAACTAATTAAGCACGATTCGTAAATGATTAAAAACTTGACTTTAAGGTATTCTGTGCATTATAATGACAAAGGAATTAAACTATAATTTAAGGAGAAATGCATAATGAAAAAACTTTTATCATTATTGTTGTCTGTTTTAATAGTCGCTTCAGTATTCGGAATAATGCCTGTTTCGGCAAGTGCGGAATCATTTAAAGAAAGTGAGTCCAACGACACACCCTCCTCGGCAAATAAAATTCCGGCAAATACTCTTGTTTTAGGTAATCTTTCCAATGCCGATGATGTGGATTATTACCAAGTCAATGTCAGCAAACCGGCAAAATTTCAAATTAAAGATTTTTGCAGCAGAGACGGTTCTGATTATTGGGATATTTCGGTAACTGATTCTAATTCAAAAGATGTGATAATATCCAGACTCGGAGGTATGCCGAGAGTTGAAAAGCTGATTATAAGATTAAAGGCGGGAACTTATACTGTAAAAATCAAAAATGCTAAGGATAAAATATCATGGTGTTCTGAAAACTATGGCTTTAAAGTTATGGTTACCTATGAAGATAGTTCTTACGAAAAAGAGGATAACGACGGGATAGATTCCGCAAATCCGATTAAGGTAAACACAAAAATTATCGGTAACCTACATTCGGGATATGAAGAAGACGGCGACACGGATTTTTATAAATTTACCCTGACAAAATCGGCAAGGGTAAATATTTCAACTGCAGCTACTTCAATAAAAGAAAATTACTGGAGTTATGCCATATATGATATTAAGGGAGAAAGAATTGTATTTGCCGGATTTGGTAAAACCAATCAGAAAAGCAGTGCTTGCAGATTAAGTGCGGGAACCTACTATATTCAAATATATCATAATTATTATTTGTGCACCAGCAGTGTTGATTATGCTTTTAAGGTTTGCGTAACCTATGAAGGCAGCGGTTTTGAAAAAGAAAATAATAACAGTTTGAAAACCTCAACTGCGATTTCTACCAACAAGAAAATAACCGGAAATCTACATGTTGATTTAGATGTTGATTTTTATAAGTTTACACTCAAAACAACATCAACAGTTAAATTATACGGATATGGCGGCAATACACAAAACCATTGGTTGATAAATATTTACAATTCAAAAAAGGTGTCTTGTGCAAAAGCATATTTCGGAAAAACAACCCAGTGTGTTAAGAGTCTTACCCTTAAGGCAGGAACCTATTATTTAAAGGTTTCAAGAGCCTCTTTACATAAGTACACATTTAAAGAATATAGCTTTAAGTTGTTTACGGTTAAGGCTTCAAGCGGACTTAAAGTAAGCAAAGCATCAAAAACTTCCGTAAATATAAAATGGAGTAAAAACTCCGATGCAACCAAGTATGAAGTTTATATGGCTAAGGGCAAGGGAAAGTTCAAAAAGATTGCTACTGTTAAGGCAAAGAAACTAAGTTTTGTTAAGAAAAGCCTTGCAAAAAATACAACCTATTCATTTAAGGTGAGAGCCGTTGATTCTAACGGCTTTGCAGGTCCGTTTTCAAAAACAGTCAAATACAAATTGAAATAATCTATAGGCCTTTGAAGGTATGCACATCTTCAAAGGCTTTATTATTCGAGATATGTAAAAGAATATATTGCTTCGTGAAATAGTTATGAAAATTAAAAATTATTTGACAGATTGAGTGTAAGTTAATATAATAAATACTGCAAGATTATTATTACATATACTTTGGAGGAAATCTTTATGAAACTCGGTATGGTAGGACTTCCCAATGTGGGAAAATCCACCCTATTTAATGCTATAACCAATGCCGGTGCACAGTCGGCGAACTACCCATTTTGCACCATTGAGCCCAATGTGGGAATGGTAAGTGTTCCTGATGCAAGGCTTGAAAAATTAGCCGAAATTTATAATCCCGACAAGTTTACACCGGCAGTTATTGAATTTGTTGATATTGCGGGACTTGTTAAGGGTGCATCAAAGGGTGAAGGTCTCGGAAACAAGTTCCTTTCAAATATTCGTGAGGTTGATGCTATCGTTCATGTTGTTCGTTGTTTTGAAAGCACCGATATTATCCATGTTGAAGGCTCGGTTGACCCGGTTAGAGATATTGAAACCATTAATCTTGAGCTTATTTTTTCCGACCTTGAAATTGTAGGTCGCCGTCTTGACAAGGCTCAAAAGGCTATGAAGGGCGACAAGTCCTTTGCCACTGAGGTTGACTTCTTAAAGCGCCTTACAGCACATCTTGAAAGCGGACTGCCTGCCCGTTCTATTGAAATTAATAATGATACCGAACAAGAGGTTTTAAACACTACTGCCTTGCTTTCCGGAAAACCGGTTATTTATGCTTGTAATATGAGTGAGGACGATTTTGCAAACGGTATCGAGGAAAACAAAAATTTCCTTGCCGTAAAGGAAATTGCCATTAAGGAAAAAGCTGAAATATTGCCTATTTGTGCCGCTATGGAGGCGGAAATTTCAAGTCTTAACGATGAAGAAAAGATGATGTTCCTTGAAGAAATCGGACTTGAACGCTCAGGGCTTGACCGTATGATTCAAAAATGCTATGCCTTATTAGGTCTTATTTCCTACCTAACAGCAGGAAAACCCGAGGTTAGAGCTTGGACCATTGAAAAGGGTACAAAAGCCCCGGGAGCTGCCGGAAAAATCCACAGTGATTTTGAACGCGGCTTTATTCGTGCCGAGGTTGTTTCCTACGATGATTTTATTAATAAATGTGAAGGCAATATGGTTGTTGCCAAGGAAAAAGGCCTTGTGAGAAGCGAGGGCAAGGAATATGTTATGCAGGACGGAGATATTGTTTTATTCCGATTTAATGTATAATATTTCTTTTTAAGGGATGATTTTTTTGGATTTTTTACGCAGAACTTGGGCGGAAATTGACACCAAAGCATTAAAACATAATTTTGAAATAATAAAACAAAGTGCAAACGGCAGTAAGGTTATGTCGGTTGTAAAAGCCAATGCTTATGGCCACGATGTAAAAATCGTGGCACCTTTGCTTGAAGAATGGGGAAGCGACAGTTTTGCCGTTTCCAATATTAAGGAAGCTATTGAACTGCGAGAAATCGGTATAACCAAGCCTGTTCTTATTTTGGGATATACTCCTTGGGATATGACAAGACAGTTGAGTGATTATGATATTACTCAATGCGTTTATTCTCTTGACTTTGCAAGAAAGTTATCGGAAAATGCAGTGAAAAACGGTGTCTTTATAAAAATTCATATAAAACTTGACACAGGTATGGGAAGAATAGGATTTGATTGCAGGACCGAAAATATTTTAGGCATTAATGATGCAATTAAGAGTGCAAAACTTCCTAATTTGGTTTTTGACGGCATATTTACCCACTTTGCGGTTTCCGACCGAAACGAATCGGAAGAGGACGGCTTTACTAAGGCTCAGTTTGAAAGATTTTGTCTTGGGGTTAAGGCTCTTAAAAACTCGGGTTTAAGACCGAATTATGTGCATTGTTGCAATTCGGCAGCACTTTGTCTTGACCGTGATAAACATCTTGATATGTGTCGAGCAGGAATAATTCTTTATGGGCTTACTCCGTCATATACCCTTGACTTAAAAAAGGATTTTATTCCGGTTATGACCTTAAAAACGGTTATTTCTTTTATTAAGAATGTTGATGCCGGACAGACAATTAGCTACGGAAGAACCTTTAAAACACAAAAAATCTCAAGAATTGCCACACTTCCTGTTGGCTATGCTGACGGATATTCAAGACTTCTCTCAAATAAGGGATATGTGCTGATAGACGGTAAAAAAGCACCTATTGTCGGCAGAGTTTGTATGGACCAATGCCTTGTGGATATTACCGATATTCCTAATGCGGAAATTGGTAATGAGGTAATACTTTTCGGTAAAGATTTGCCCGTTGAAGAGATTTCAAATCTTATCGGTACTATAAATTATGAAACGGTTTGCGATGTATCAAACCGTGTTGAACGAATAAAAATATAAAGCAAACAAAAAACAGGCTGCTGTAAAACAATATGTTTAGGCTCTTTGTCAATAGTTGGG
>DCIE01000062.1 GCA_002315765.1 Ruminococcaceae bacterium UBA1734 | reverse complement strand
ATGCTTTAAATACTGCGTTGCAGTATTTCTTTACAGAATAAGTAAAGCCCTTAATAATAACGCCGTCATACTCAACTGCGATAGGGGTCAAAGTACCTATATTTTTCGGCAAAACTTTCGCTATAGTTCCTTTAAACTTGTCGCTTAGTTCAATCTTCTCGCCCTTAGCGTATATTTTAATTTTGTCTTTAACAATGCCGGTAGCACTGCCTTCATTCTTGCTGATGCCAAGTCCGATGTCTATATTTTTTGAAAGCGTAAGATTGGCACTATAGTCCATCTTTGGAGTTGTCTCGTAATCAATCGTTACAATTTCCAGATAATTATTGGTATGCTTAACGCCATAGGCATCGTTATCGCTGAAGAAACACTGAGTAGGAGCGCTTATACTTTCGGTGGTAAACTTGCCCGTACCACTCTTAAGAGTAATGCCGACAAGTATGTCCGAATCATCATCGCCGTAAAGCTCAAGCAAATCCTGTACATGTTCGTTAGATTCATCAAGCAAGAGATTATTTGCATTACCCGATACGGTATTGTTTACAATCTTCGTACTATTGCCGATTGAAATACAACTATCATTAACATCCGGGAATATTGTTGAATAATTATCAAATGTAATTGTATCTTCGCCGGCGGTTGCCATCATTGGTGCAACCGATGTCATCATTGGTGCAGGGCTGTAACTTGGCGCAGCCGATGTCATCATCGGTGTAGGAGCACGGCTTCCGGTCTCCTCTTTAATCGAAGACCAAACACTCTCTAATTCTTCTAAAGTGACTAATCCTTTACCTAATGATATAAATAGATATTTTACTCCGGCCGCTTCGTACCACTCACTTGGGATTCCGTATTTTTCGTTCGCATACTTGAAAGAAGCAAGGCCGTATGTTTCAATATCACTCTTAAGCTGTGCTTCATCAGCCTTTAAGCTTTCATCTAAATCATAAATATTTAAAATGTGATCTACATCATCAGGACAAGAAAGCAGACCGCTTGCAAAGCAGTTTTGATGAGCAGCCGTGTAAATGCTGTAATAGTCTACCGCCGTGGTTTCTTTCGTAACAGAGGTCAGTTTGTGCCAAGCGCCATCTTCGCCGTAGAACTCCTTGCCTACAAAGCTTTCGGCATTATCTTCAGTAATGCGGACATAAGAAAGCGAACTCTTTGCAAGAAGGTCATGAATACCGGCGATAGAAAGCTTATTCCCATCTTCAAAATTCAAGGTAAATGGTACTGCTTTATCTTCGCCCTTATAAGATAGATATACTTTCGCAGAAGAAGTCTTACCGCTTTCGTGGTCGAAGGTTTTTACTACATCGCCTTCTGAAATCTCTTCTATCTTCTTTGTAGTGCCGTCTGCCATTGTAATCAGCGTGCCGGCGGCAAAGCAACTTCTTTCTTCTGAATAGAACACGCCGCCACCATTATTTCCTGCCGTGTTTTCTTCAATAATAGTTTTTTGTATGAGGGTCTTAGCTGCCTCGTTTCGATATATCAGAATTCCTCCGCCATTATATACCGCTGTGTTATGGCTTATTTCACTTTGATTAACAATAAATACTGTTCCATTATCGTGAAAAATGCCACCACCAGTGCCTTCTTTGGCGTCAGTGTCGTATCCGCCTTTTGACTCATTATAAGAAATGGTGCATTTATCGACTATTAAATCACCCGTCGATTGAATTCCGCCACCACTGGTCGCAGCAGTGTTCATAATGATGGTAGAGTTTGAGATACTTAAGCATGCATTATTTTTAGTTTGAATACCTCCGCCGCTAGCTGTAGCAAGATTTCCCATAACGCAAATACTATCTACAGCCGCATTTTTTCTAGAGCCGGAGCCCATAATTTCTACACAAATGCCACCACCTGAAGGTGCCTTGTTGCCGATAATATTTATATTATTAATTTGTATTTTACTATCTTCATTACAAAGTGCGGCACGAATTCCTCCGCCAAAATCTGTTGGGTTACCACCGGTTATACAACCGCCTTTTACAGAAATAACAGTGCCTGCTTTTGGCCTTGCAGTAAGTTTTTCGTATGGCACCGCTTTTCCGGCAGCATCGTCATTCCAAACCCAAAGTCCATCAGCATCTACAACATATTTATGTTCTATTGTTGGATTATTATCTATAATTGTTGCATTGCCATTGCTGGCAAGAACGGAGTCGGTGCCGGTTCCCTTAAGCACATGACCATTCAAATCGATTGTAGCTTCTAAGGACTTAAATTCTTTATCTTGACCATTGACTAAAACATCACAGCCAATAACATCGCCGGTAAGATAATACTTGCCGCTTTTATTAATGTCAATATAGTTTTCTTTGTCTTTCATGGTGGTAATGTCTATCCACCCGGTCCTATCAATCTCCTGGGTGGCATGCTGAGCCGGCTCACCGGCAACCGCCGTGCTTAGTGTCATTGGTGCAAGGCCGATAACCATACTAAGCGTAAGCAAAATGCTTAAAAGTTTCTTTGTCTTTGTTTTCATTTTTTTAAAAACCACCTTTCGTTTTATTTAATGTGGAATGAGGAATGAGGAGTGTGGAATGATTTTTTAGTTATTCCATTCCTAATTCCACATTCAGTTCCAATGCCTAATTTTTACAATCATTCCATTATTAGGTGTATTATAACTTAAGAATTCCGTTTTGTAAACAACAAAATAATACCTTTTTATTCCATTTTTGAGGCTTTTCGCCGAATGTGAAATGAAATAAATCCCCCAACGGCCGCAGGCATTTCACTGTCCGAAGGATAATTTCACGCAGGTCGTGCATTTCACTTGCCCAAAGGGCAAATTTCGTTGAAAAAAGCACTTCCGAAGAAGTGCTTTTTTAATGGCGGAGACGGAGGGATTCGAACCCTCGTCCCTCAAGGGGCATCATGATTTCGAGTCATGTCCGTTATGACCACTTCGATACGTCTCCGTATGTATCGAATAATCGACCGTAATATTATATTTCATTAAACTCAAATTGTCAAGTTCAACTTTACCTTAATTTAAAAAAATGTTAAAATATTGTAACTGTTATTTAACTTGAAAGTGTTGTATAATGTCTTTTGTATGATGGAGGTGCTTTATTTTGAATTTTGACAACTTTGAAGATATTAGTTCAAATAGCATTGAAGATAATGACAGCACCTTGGATTTGAACAGTTTTTCAACCAAGGAAGTTACCAAAAACACAAAGAAGAGAAACCGTAAAAGAAAATCCGGAAAGGATAGAATAATTAAATTAATCCTTACGGTATTTTTAGTTGGTGTTATTGTTGTTAGTATAGTTGCAGGTGCTTTTATTGTTTACGCCTTTACCGGTGTTGACGGTACTATGAGTGAAAATCTCGATGATTTAAAGCTTAATTTTACAACTACGATTTATGTTAAAAACAATAATACAAGCGATTTTAAAGAATATCAGCGTTTGCACGGCGAGTTTAACCGTATTTGGGTTTCCTATGACCCGCAGTTGGCAAAGGCTAAGGACGAGTCCTACGAGGGTATTCCGCAAAATCTTGTTAATGCTTATGTTGCTATTGAGGACAAACGGTTTTATTCTCATTACGGTGTTGACTGGAAAAGAACCGTTTCGGCATTTGCTAATATGTTTTTACATTTTTATTCCTCTAATCAGGGCGGTTCCACCATTACCCAACAGCTTGTAAAGAATTTAACCAATGACAGCGAACAAAAGGCTACCCGTAAGGTTAGAGAAATTATGAGGGCGAGGTATCTTGAAAGCCACTATGCCAAAGATACCATTATAGAATGTTATCTTAATACCATTGCTATGGGACACGGTTTATACGGTGTTGGTGTTGCATCAAATTATTATTTTGATAAGGAAGTAAAGGAACTTACTATTGCCGAGTGCGCTACTCTTGCGGCAATAACCAAAAGCCCTTCATATTATGCTCCCGATGACCAGCCGGAAAACAACCGTCTTCGTAAGAACACTGTATTAAGTGAAATGAAGAGTCAGGGACTTATAACCCAGAAGGAATATGACGAGGCAATCAAAGAAGAAGTCAAAATTGTGGCATCAAAGGATGTGTTAAACGAAACCGAAGTAAACTCCTATGCAGTTGATGCTCTTATAAGACAGGTTACAAAAGACTTAGCCGAAAAATACAATTATGACGAAAATCATGCTGCTTCATTATTTTACAGTGGCGGTTACAAGATTTATTCCTGCATTGACCCCGATATACAAAATAAAATTGATAAGGTGTTTAACAATTCCGAAAAATACGGTCTTAAAAATTCCGACGGAAAACAGCTTCAAGGGTCCTTTACCATTATGGATTACAGCGGTCATGTACTCGGACTTGCAGGTGGAATAGGTGAAAAAACCACCAATCTGGGTATGTCCGGATTTAACCGTGCAACCGATGCTGTCAGACAGCCGGGTTCAACTATGAAGCCTATGTCAGCCTATGCACCGGCTATTGAAAACAACCTGATAACTTATTCAAGCATAGTAAATGATACTGCGGTTTACTACGGAAAATGGAAGCCTAACAACTGGTATAATTCCTATTGGGGAAAAATCACGGTACAGTATGCTCTTGAAAGGTCAGTTAATACCATTCCCGTATATTTGGTTGACAAATTGACCGCCCAAACATCCTTTGACTTTTTAACACAAAAATTAGGAATTACCACTCTTAACAAAGAGGATGTAAACTTATCACCTCTGGGAATGGGCGGTACAAACGGCGGTATTACCACATTTGAGTCGGCGGCCGCTTATGCTGTTTTCGGTAACGGCGGTTTGTATTACGAGCCGAAGCTGTACTATAAGGTTTGCGACCAGCACGATAATGTTATTTTAGAGCAAAACACAGAGCCTGTTATTGCCATTAGTGAAGATACCGCAACCGTAATGAATAGATTGCTTCAAAATGTAGTTTACGGTTCTAACGGTACCGGTAAGGGTGCCAGGTCGTATATCCCGAATATGAGAATTTACGCCAAAACAGGTACTTCAAACGACTCAAAAGACCTTTGGTTTGTTGGTGGTACTCCTTATTATGTTGCATCCTGTTGGTGCGGATATGATACACAAAAGGATATTTCAAGAAGCACTATTGCTATGAATATGTGGGGAGATGTAATGTCGCAGGTTCACAAGAACCTTAAGACCAAAGCGTTTACAACAAGCGAGTTTGCATATCCTTACTATTATTGTACTTCCACCGGCAATCTTGCCACTTCTTCCTGTCCCAAGGCACTCGGTTGGTATAAAAAGGATAATATTCCTTCGGTTTGCAAAACCCACGGCGGTACAGCACTTGACAAACCGACTATTTCAAAGGATAATTCTACGGTTGAAAAGAAGGTTAGCGAAACTTCCTCTAACAGTTCCTCATCATCAACCGCAAGTTCAAAACCAAATTAATATATTTAACAATTTCTCCCGTTTTGCAGTAGTATAAACGGGAGGGATTATTTGTGAGCCTAACAAAAAATTTCAAAGTTATTGCAACATCTTGGATTTTAGTCTTTCTAATCTTGATTTTGTTTTCGGGTTTTGCCGTTTTCTATTCTCGGGATACTATTCTTGATTTTGCAATATCCGATGCGGAGGGTAGGCTTTTAAGTATTGCCAATTCCTCTGTGATAAGGGCGATAAAGCAAAGTAATATTACATACGATGACATTTCGGTTATTTCAAGGGACAAAGATAATAATATAAAAGGTATCGAAATTAATTCTATTGCATTAGATACTTTAAAATGTGATATATACGACAGTATTTATGATTTTACATCAAAGCTTTCGGTCTTTGATGTGAATATACCCCTTAGCACTCTGGTTTCACGAGGATATTACACCGGTTACGGACCTAAAATTAATTTTAAAATGATTTTTACAAGCGGTGCCGAAATATCCTTTGAAAGCAAGTTTACCGATACGGGTATTAATCAGACTTTACATCAAATAATCGTCAATATTACTTTAAGCGGAAGAATTTCGGGGTTTTGGAAATCGAAATATTTTAATAGAAAAACACAAATTATAGTGGCACAAACCGTTATTGTCGGTACTGTTCCTGAGTCCTTTACAAATGTAATTGATGCCTATGGAACAGGCATTACCGATGGAATTTTTAAATATGATGAGAAGTAGGGGATTTCATGGATTTATCTCAAGCGAAAAACCGAATAGAAGAATTAAGAGCAACAATTAAATATCATAACGATTTGTATTATAATCAGGATTCTCCCGAACTTGAAGATTTTGAATATGATGCTTTAACAAGGGAGTTAAAGCAACTTGAAAAAGATTTTCCCCAATTGGTTACCGCCGATTCTCCTACGCAAAATGTAGGCGGTATGGCAAACAAACTCTTTTCTCCGGTTACCCATACCGTTCGTATGGAGAGTTTGCAGGATGTTTTCAGCTTTGAGGAAGTAAAAGAGTTTTTTGATAAGATTGATTGTTCAAAAACCGTTTTTTCAGTTGAGCCTAAAATCGACGGACTTTCCGTTTCCCTTGAATACGAAAACGGCCGCCTTGTTCGTGGCTCCACAAGAGGAGACGGTAATGTTGGCGAAGATGTTACACAAAATATTCTTTGTATTTCTTCGGTGCCGAAGACCATAAATTATGAAGGACTTTTAGAGGTTCGAGGCGAGGTATATATGTCTAAAGAAAGCTTTTTAAACCTCGTTAAATCTCAGGAATTATTAGGCGAACCTCCTGCAAAAAATCCGAGAAATGCCGCCGCAGGTTCCTTAAGACAGAAAAATTCAGAAGTAACGAAATCGAGAAATCTCGATATTTTCATTTTTAACATTCAAAAATGCGAAAAAAAGTTTTCTTCCCATATTGAAAGTCTTGATTTTCTAAAAGATTTAGGCTTTTGTGTTTTACCGAGTTATAAAAAGTGTTTATCATACACCGAAGCAACAAAGGAAATAGAAAGTATCGGAGAAAATCGCGGTGGATTTGGATTTGATATAGATGGTGCCGTAATAAAGGTTGATAATATTAACTATCGTGAAGTGTTGGGAAGTACGGCAAAATATCCTAAATGGGCAGTTGCATATAAATATCCTCCCGAAGAGAAGGACACAGTTCTGAGAAATATTGAAATTAATGTTGGCAGAACCGGTGCTCTTACACCAACGGCGGTATTTGACCCGGTTTTTCTTGCCGGAACTACTGTTTCCCGTGCGGTTTTGCACAATGAGGATTTTATTAAACAAAAGGGTATTTCCATAGGTGATATAATTACAGTTAGGAAAGCAGGGGAGATTATTCCCGAGGTTTTGGGTGTTAAAAAATCCTGTGGAGAAAGTGTATATGAAATGCCGAAAACCTGCCCTTCCTGCGGCAGTCCCGTATTCAGGGAAGAAGACGAGGCGGTAATCAGATGTACCAATGCCGATTGTCCGGCACAACTTTTAAGACATTTAATTCATTTTACTTCCCGAGATGCAATGGATATTGAAGGACTTGGACCTGCAGTGCTTGAGCAACTTCTTGAGGCAGGTATTATATCCGATATTGTGGACCTTTATCGAATTGATTTTTCAAAGGTTATTATGCTTGAGAGAACAGGTGAAAAAACCGTTAATAATATGATTAACGCCATCGAAAAATCAAAGGAAAACGACCTTTCAAAGCTTATTTTTGCTTTGGGAATAAGGCATATCGGCTCAAAGGCGGCAAAATTAATATCAGAGCATTTTAAAACCGTTGACAAAATCTTAGATGCCTCTTATGAGGATTATCTTAATATTGAGGGATTTGGCGATATTATGGCAAGGTCGGCATTTGAGTTCTTCGGTCTCAATAAAACAAGGGAAATTATTGACCAACTGAAATCTCTCGGAGTGAATATGCAATCTAACAGTGTCGTATCAGATACTCGGTTTGTGGGTAAAACCTTTGTGCTAACAGGAACATTGCCCACATACACAAGAAATGATGCGGCGGCAATTATCGAGTCTTTCGGCGGAAAAGTTTCTTCTTCCGTTTCTAAAAAAACCACTTTTGTATTAGCAGGAGACCAAGCAGGAAGTAAACTTGACAAGGCGAACAAGCTGGGAGTTTCCGTAATTAGTGAAGCGGAATTTGCCGAAATGATAAAATAAAACGGTGAAAATGCTTTAATTACCATTATTTTTTATTATAACAAAAA